>JABDJB010000021.1 GCA_013003425.1 Gammaproteobacteria bacterium
CTCGTGGACCATTTCCTGGCAGGATTTCTGCCGGTTCCTTGCCAGGCAGGCGATAACGCGATCGTTACCGAATTCCTCGCCATCGGGTCGGGCGTACTCGAAAAAACCGTCGCTCATGACGACAAAAAAATCGCCTGGCTCGAAAATGATCGGCTGCGGATGACGCAGCGGCATGCCGTCTATGACGCCCAGCGGCATAGTCGACGGTTCCAGCGTTTGTGCATCATCGCCACGGAACAGCAGCAGCGGTCCCTGGCCCGTCGAGTGATAGTTGAGCGTGTGATTGTCAGCGCACAGAATGCCCAGGAAAGCTGTGACGAAACGGTTTTCGGCCAGGTCGTCGCACAGCTGCGCGTTCATCTCGGCAATGGTGTGATCGAGGTTGGCTTTCAGCCGTACGGCCATATGAACCATCGAGCGCACCTGGGTAACTGAAAGCGCCGGGCCAATGCCGTGACCTGTCGCATCGCCCAGCATAAACAGTGCGCTGGTTTCGTTCAGCGGAACGCCGTCGTACATGTCGCCGCCCGTTTCGTCAGCCGCCCGGTTCCAGCCGGCGATATCAAAATCCGGCAGCGACGGTAGTGACTTTGGCAGGGCGTCCTGCTGTATCTCGCGTGCTATAGCGAGGTCGCGATCGCGTTTTTCCTTTTCCAGCCGGTCGCTCATCCACTGGGCTCGCTGCAAAGCTACCGCGCACTGCGCCGCAAAAATTTCGCCGACACGTTCGTGCTCCGGCTGGAACACGCCATCGATGCGGTTGAGCAGCTGCAGTACGCCGACCAGCGAATCATCGAGGCCGACCAGCGGCAGCGTAATCATGCAGCGCGAGCGATAGCCGGTTTTACGGTCGATTTCCTGGTTAAAGCGCTCGTCGGCATAGCAATCGGGTACGTTGATGATTTTTCGCTCACGTGCGCACTCGCCGACGATGCCGGTCTCGATCGAGACGCGGATGTCCTGTTTGCCGGTGGCGACGCGCGAAACCAGCTCGTTGTCGTCGCGGTCGTACAGGAATACCGTGCCGCGGTCAGCGTGCAGCACCTCGCGCGCCAGGCGCACGACGCGTTCCAGTACATTGTCGAGGTTGCCTTCGCTGCTCAGCTGCTTTGACAGCTCGAGTACCTGCCACAGCTGTTCGGCGCTGACGTCTTCGGGGCGATCGCTCATCGCCAACCAGTGTAGGAGCGGCTTTAGCCGCGAACAAGGATTATTCCCGCACCGGTGGTCATCATTGCGCGGGGCCAGACTACCGGGGCTCATCATTGCGCGGGGCCCAGCTTTGCCTGTAGGAGCGGCTTCAGCCGCGAACAGGGACGAGCAATGTCGCGAGGTTGAGCGGGGTTTGCGGCTAAAGCCGCTCCTACAGTCGGGAACGCCATGGCGCGTGGGTCGAAGACGCGTCGCTACTACAGGATTCTGTTGCGCCGGTTATTAAGCGCGCAGGGTGCGGACGGGCGGGGTGTTCACCGCGCCGCGGGCGGCGAGCACGCCGCTGACCCCAACGATAATCACACCGGTTGCAATGCCCAGTAGCCACAAAACCGGGTCAAGACGGTAGTCAAGATTAAACAGCTGCGTGGCCGCCAGACCGCCGACTATGCTTGCGCCAAGCGCAGCAAACACGCCGGCAGCAAGACCCAGCGCGGCGAATTCTGCAGCTAAACCTGCAAAGACCGTGCCGCGTTTTGCACCGAAGGTGCGCAGCAGGGCGCTTTCGTAACGGCGTTCGTCGAGCGTGGCCTGCACGGCAGCAAACAGCACAACCAGTCCGGCAGCCAGCGTGAAAAGAAACACCGATTGCACGGCAAGCGCTGCTTTGTCGATCACCTGGCGCACCTGGTCGAGTATTGCCTCGATATCAATGATCGACACGCTGGGATGGGCGCGCACCAGTTCGAGCAGGGCGCCGCGACTGTCTTCCGGCACCCTGAGGCTGGTGATGAACGTTTTGGGGTAGTCGCGCAGCGAATGCGGCGTGAACACCATGAAGAAATTTGGCTGGAACGAATCCCACTTGACCTCGCGCAACGAACTGACTGTTGCCGTCAGATCAATGCCGGCGATATTGAAGGTGAGCACGTCGCCTGTGTCTACGCCCATTTCGTGCGCGGCCTCAACTTCGACCGACACCAGCGGCAGGCCGTTGTAATCGGGCGGCCACCATTCGCCGGCGGTAATGCGGTTTGTCGGCGACAGCGTCTCGCTATAGGTAAGATTCGCCCCGCGCCCGGCCAGCCGGCGCCCGCGTTCGCTGTCATAACTGCGTTCGGCCACTGCAGTACCGTTGACTTGTGTCATGCGCGCCCGCACCAGCGGCACAAATTCAGGGGTTTCCAGGCCGCCATTGGCAAGTATTGCCGCGACGCTGTCGCGCTCATCAGGCTGGATGTTGATGAGGAAGTTGTTTGGCGCCTGCTCGTCCAGTGTCGCGCGCCAGCCTGCGAGCAGGTCGTTGCGTACCAGCGTCAGCACCAGCAGCACCATTAGCCCTAAGCCAAAAGCAACGACCTGGATAGCGCTGTCACTGCCGCGTCGCGCGATGTTGGCAAGGCCGTAGCGCCACGCAACACCGACCCGGCCACGACCGCGCGCCAGTACGCCGACCAGCAGCCTGCCGATTGCAAACAGCACGACGCCGGCGATCAGCGTGCCGCCGACTATGATCACCAGCAGCATCAGATCGCGTACGGACCAGTACACCAGCAGCGTCAGCGCGGTCAGAGCCGCGCCATAAGTGAGAAACGCACCCGGCGGCGGCGGCGCAAGATCACGTCGCAGCACGCGCAGCGGGGGAGTAGTCGACAGCCGCAGCACCGAAGGCAGGGCAAATCCGGCGAGCAGGATCAGCGCGGTACCAAAACCCATGGCCACCGGTTTGAGTGACGGCACCGGCAGGTCGCTGCGCAAAATGCCCGCCAGCACCTGCGACAGGGCGCGCTCGGCGCCGTAACCGAGCGCGGTGCCCACAACGCTGGCTGCTACACCGATGAGAATTATCTGCGTCAGTGAACTTGTCACCACAAAACGCTGCGGCGCACCCAGGCTTTTCATCAGCGCGGCCGTGTCGAGCCGCCGCTCGGAATAACGCCGTGCCGACATGGCAATGGCGACGGCAGCGAGCAGCAGGCTGACGATGGAGGCCAGCGCGAGAAAACGGCCGGCGCGGGAAATTGCGTCGCTCAGTTCGCGCCCGGCGTCACCGCGGTCGCGCAGCCGCGCCGCCCCGGGCAGGCCGGGTTCAATCTCGCGAGCAAAGGCGCGTACCTGGTCGCGCGTACCGGCAAAAAGCTGCGCATGACGCACTCGCGAACCCTCGCCGAGCAAACCGGTGGCCGGTATGTCATCGATATTCATGATCAGCGCCGGTGCCAGGCCGGCGAAACCCGGTGTCTGGTCCGGCCGGTAAGTCAGCACGGCGCTCACTTTGAAAGTGGACGCGCCCAGTTCGACGGTTGCGCCGGTGTCGATGCCGAGGCGCGCCAGCACCGCGGTGTCCAGCCACAGTTCACCGCGCTCGGGGATACCGTTTGTCACGACGCCTTCGCGCAGCAGCGCCGGTGCAATGCGCATCGTGCCGCGCAGCGGGTAGCCGTCACTCACCGCGTTGACGGCCGCCAGCACGTTTTTGTCCCCATGAAATACAGCCGTAGGAAACGACAGCGTGGTCGCAGTGCGCAGCCCGCGCTCGCGGGCAAGCTCCAGCCGTTCAGGGCCGAGCGGCTGTGGTGAACTGACCCGCAGGTCTGCAGCCAGTACTTCAGCGGCCTGCAGTGCGACTGCCTGGCCAATGCGGTCGGTAAGAAAGCCAATCGCACTGACCGAAGCGACCGCAATGATCAGCGCCACGCCCAGCACCGCCAGTTCGCCGGCACGAAAATCTCGCGCCAGCGCGCGCAGGCCAAAGCGCACCGCTTTCATGCGTGCACCAGCCGGCCGGCGGCAAGGTCCAGCCTGCGATCGCAGCGCGCGGCGAGTTTTTCATCGTGGGTTACCAGCACCAGCGTGGCCTTTTCGATGTGGTTCAGTTCAAACAGCAGATCGACAATCTTGTCGCCTGTGGCGCTGTCGAGGTTGCCGGTCGGCTCGTCTGCAAACAGCACTGACGGGCGGCCGGCAAACGCACGCGCAATAGCCACGCGTTGTTTTTCGCCGCCGGACAGCTGGTTCGGGTAATGGCCGGTGCGCTCGGCCAGCCCCACCGCGGCAAGCGTTTCCAGCGCGCGGCGGCGCGGGTGCCTGGCGCTGTCCAGTTCCAGCGGCAGCATGACGTTTTCCAGCGCGGTCAGCGATGGCACCAGGTGAAACGACTGGAACACGAAGCCCACGCGTCTGGCGCGCAGCGCGGCGCGGCCGTCCTCGTCCAGCGTGCCCAGCTCGGTGTCATCCAGCCATACCTTGCCGCTGCTTGCCTCGTCCAGCCCGGCCAGCAGCGCCAGCAAGGTCGACTTGCCGGCCCCGGACGGACCACAGATGGCCACAGAGCGGCCGCGCTCGATATCGAAGCTGACGTTGTCGAGGATGGTCAGCCTTCCCTCCGGGCTGCTAACCTGTTTCGACAGGTTTTCGGCTTTTAATGCGATGAGCGCAGAGTCATTCATGAGATACGCTTTTATTACCCTGTTGCTGGTTACGTTAGTCGGCTGCGGCGCCGAGGCGCCGCCGGCAGCCGCGATGGCGAAAACGGTCAGCCAGGACGGGCCGGTCATCCTGGTCGTCGGCGACAGTCTCAGCGCCGGCTATGGTATCGAAGATGGCACCGGCTGGGTCGATCTGCTGCAGCAGCGGCTGGATCGCGCCGGCCACAATTACAACATCATCAACGCCAGCATTACCGGCGATACCACCTCCGGCGGGCTGACGCGGCTGAAACTGTCGCTGCAGCAGTTCGACCCAGTATTGGTCATCATCGAGCTCGGTGGCAACGACGGGCTGCGCGCGATACCGCTGCAAGTCGTGGAGAGTAATATCGACCAGATGATCGAGCAGTCACAGGCGGCCGGCGCGCGCGTCGCGCTGCTGGGAATGCGCATTCCGACCAACTATGGTGTGCGTTATACCGCGCAGTTTCACCAGATATACAAGGATGCAGCGAAGCGCCACGACGTGGCGTTTGTGGAGTTCTTCCTCGACGGCGTCGCGCTCAACCCCGACCTGATGCTGCCCGACGGTATCCACCCCAACGCTGCCGCCCAGTCCGTGCTGCTGGACAACGCCTGGCCGGCCATCACCGAGGCACTTGACGCATTATGAGTACAGCACTGATTACCGGCGCCTCGGCGGGTATCGGCACGGCGCTCGCAAGAGTTTTTGCCGAACACGGGCACGACCTTGTGCTGGTCGCGCGGCGTGAGCCACTGCTGCGTGAGCTGGCCGATTCACTGCACGGAGAATTTGGCGTGACGTGCACGGTGCAGGCGACCGACCTGGCCGCCGAGGGCAGTTGCCGGGAACTGTTTGATCGCGTGAATGCCGACGGCATCGAAGTCGAAATCCTGGTCAACAATGCCGGCGTGCTGAAGGGCGGGGCGTTCCGTCGCAGCGACCCGTTGGATAACGAAGCGATGATTGCGCTCAACATCGCTGCGCTTACCCGGTTGTCGCGGCTGTTTGTCGAGCCGATGGTCGCGCGTGGCAGCGGCCGAATCATGAACGTTGCTTCGCTTGGTGCCTTCCAGCCGGTGCCCTCGCTGGCGGTCTACTCGGCGACCAAGGCCTACGTGCTGTCATTTACCGAGGCGCTGGGCGTGGAGCTCACCGGCAAAGGGGTGACCACGACGGTGTTGTGTCCCGGTTTTACCGACACGGACATGGTGCGCGATGAGCAGGGACGCACACCGGTGGCGAAATCGCTGATCATGCCGACCGAACCGGTCGCGCGCGCCGGCTACAAGGCCTGCATGCGCGGCGACGCCATCGTGGTGCCGGGATGGGCGAACAGGATTGCCAGCTCCGCATCGCAGGTGGCACCCCGCTGGCTGGTGCGTGCCGTCAGCGGCAGAGCCGCGCGCGGCGGCCGCCGCTAGCGCCCGTGGGAGCGGCTTCAGCCGCGACTCCTCGCGACCATGTCTCGCGGAGGCACCCTGCGACAGGCCCTCGCGGGAGCGGCGGTCCTCGCGGGAGCGGCTTCAGCCGCGACTCCTCGCGACCATGTCTCGCGGAGGCGACCTGCGACAGGTCCTGGCGGGAGCGGCTTCAGCCGCGACTACTCGCGACCATGTTTCGCGAGGCAACCTGCGACAGGCCCTCGCGGGAGCGGCTTCAGCCGCGAATCTTCAGGAACCTGCAACGTCCGTTCGCGCCTGAAGGCGCTCCTACAGGATGGCGCCGGCGAGCAGGTGCACGGCAGCGGCAATGACTGCAAAGAACGTCAGAGCCATGCCGGTGACACGAAATCGCAGGTCTTCCGGTTGCTGGCTGATGCCGAAGGCATGGATGACACGGCCAGCCAGTAACGCAGCGCACAACACGTGAATCCAGGCACGGCTGTCGATCTGCAGCTCGAGAAAGTAGATCAGCAGCAAGGCAATCGGCACATACTCAGCAAAATTCGCGTGCGCGCGCATGGCGCGTGCCAGCAGCGGCTGTTTGCCAGTGCCGATGCCGACCTGCAGTTTGCGGCGCAACATGAGCGTGCGTACGGCCAGCCCGACAAAGATCAGCGCCAGGACAGCTGCGTAGATCGGGGTAATCAGCATGGATATCTCCTGTACAGAGCCGGGCAAGTCGATGCCCCGGGGCGGCGGATACAAATTGATTCAAACCGATACCCGCCAGAAACCAACATTTTGCCCCACCGTGTGACCATCCTCGACGTGAGGTTTTTAATTCAAATAATGACTGGGAGAGTTACATGCGATTCAGAGAAATTCTACTGTCCACCGCCGCAGCGATGGTCCTGTCGCTGGCCGGAAATGCCTATGCCGACGACGATGATGATGGGGACGATGACGACGACGGGGGTGGCAATGCTTACGCGCAGTGCCTGCGTACTGACCCGATCCGCTTCGACGGCACCATCGTTGAAGCCGCGCTGGCCACGCCTGAGCTGAGCACGCTCGCTTTCGCCGTGCAGGCAGCCGGTCTGGTTGACGTCCTCAACAGCCCGGGTCCGTTCACCGTTTACGCGCCGCTCGACAGTGCCTTCGAAGCTATACCCGAGCCAGTCCTGTCGGCCATCATTGCCAACGTCGATTTGCTGACCGCGGTGCTGACCTACCATGTGACGCCCGGCGAGAGCCGTCGTCTCGACCCGCGCCGCGTAAAGCGTTCGCGTGAAGTGGGTACCGTCGTAGGTCAGACCGTGTTCTACAACCGCTCCGACAGTGGCCCGCAGATCAACCAGTCCAACGTTGCCTGCACACCGGTGCGCACCAGCAACGGCACTGTGTGGCTGATCGACAGCGTGCTGCTGCCACAGTTCTGACCGATCTTCCAAGGGTAGACCTTGATTGCCGGTGTGCAGGATGCACGCCGGCTTTTTTTTGGGGCCATTGCATTGGCGGGCGACTTGCCCTGCGACAATGCTTCGTAGGAGCGGCATCCTGCCGCGATAGTGAATCGGACTTGCCTCGCGCCTGGAAGCCGCTTGTATGGTAACTGCGCCTGATATCTGGAGGATTAAAGGCGCCGGGATGGGAGGGACTTAAGCCGCTTCTGGCCTGTTGGCACAGACTGTAGGAGACATCGTCCCCATCCCCTCACCAA
>JABDJB010000022.1 GCA_013003425.1 Gammaproteobacteria bacterium
TTGGTGAGGGGATGGGGACGATGTCTCCTACAGTCTGTGCCAACAGGCCAGAAGCGGCTTAAGTCCCTCCCATCCCGGCGCCTTTAATCCTCCAGATATCAGGCGCAGTTACCATACAAGCGGCTTCAGCCGCGAACGATTCGGCACGAGGCCGGTTTGCATGTAGGAGCGGCTTAGCCGCGAACGATTCGGCACGGTGCCGGGTTTGCATGTAGGAGCGGCTTCAGCCGCGAACGATTCGGCACGAGGCCGGGCATGCGTGTAGGAGCGGCTTCAGCCGCGAACGATTTGGCACGGTGTTGGGTTTGCATGTAGGAGCGGCTTTAGCCGCGACTACCTGGCATGGTCGCAAGCAGTCGCGACTGAAGTCGCTCCCACGGGGATTCGCGGCTAAAGCCGCTCCTGCGGGGAAACCGGGGATTCGCGGCTAAAGCCGCGCCTGCAGGGAGGCGACGTTACGGCCCGGGCGGAAGCAGGAAGAAGTCACGCACGATGGCCAGGTCCTGCAGGTCGACGCTGTCGTTGCCGTCGAGGTCGGCGTCGGGATTCCACGACGCATCACCCGGTCCGGTCAGGAAGCCGATGCGGAAAATTGCCAGGTCGGCAAGATCGACGATGTTGTCGTTGTTGAGGTCCGGGTCGCAGCGGTTGCCAAAACCATCGCCGTTGGTATCGCGCTGGTCCGGGTTGGCGATCTCCCGGCAGTTGTCGGTGGCATCAAACACGCCATCGCCATCGCTATCGACCGCCGCCTGAGGCGGTGACACGAATACGGCAGTAGTGCGTGCCGGGACAAAGAAATTTCCGCTCCCGGTGTCGTAGCCGGCGAACTGCACCCGCGGATCGCTTGAGGCCTGCTGGACCGGATGCAATCCGAACGGCACGCCGGCAAGGCCGCCGACGGTAAAGTTCTGGTCAAATTTGTTGGCGTTGAACAGCACGACGATGTTTTCGTACGCCGGGTCAAGATCCGTGGCCTGGTCGTCGGCCAGTTCCATGACGATCAGGCCATCGGACTGACCAGAGCCAACGTTGTGAAAGCTGAGGCGCGAGATAATGTCGCCCTCGGTGGCCATGCGGAACAGGCGTGAGCTCTTGCGTATCTGCAGCATTTCACGGAAGTGTTCGGCTGCTGCGACGATATCGCCGTTGGCCGGATACAGATCGGTGTCGGGCAACAGTGGCGCAATCTGCGGCCAGGCGCCGCTGTTGTCTTCGGCCGGTGGCAGGCCGATGCCAAAGTTGTTGGTCTGGTAGCTGAAGTCAATCTGGTTGAACCAGTCGCCGGAGTTAAAGCTGTTAAAGTCCATCGACTTCGAGCGCAGGATGTCGCTGCCGGCATGGAAAAACGGCACACCCTGCGACAACGTGATAACGCTAAGCGCCATGTTCTGCATACGGACGCGTTCTTCCATCGCAGTGCGTGGCGTGCCGCCTTCGCCCCAGGGAGCCTTGTACGCAATCAGGTCGTACAGCGTGTAGTTGTCATGCTTGGTGACGTACTGGATCGCCTCCTGCGGATCGAGCGTGTAGCCGGTGCCGTTAAAATTCGCGCCGGTGACGAAATTGTTGTTCTGGTCGAGGATGGTGTAATTCTGCAGGTTACCGGCCAGCCCGATACGCAGCCGGTCCTGCGAAAAACGCAGGTCGCCCTGAAAGCGCTCAGCATACGAATAGCCGTTCCAGTCATACGCCTGGCCGGTGGCAAATCCCTGCTTGAATATATTGAGCGTTTCTATGCCGCCATGGGTGGCATCACGGATCCGGTCGTTAAATGTGCCAATGCCGGTTCCGGCCATGTTCCATTGGTAGGCGTATACCAGGCCTTTGCCCTTGGCCGAGCCGGTGTCCCAGCCCTCGCCGTACAGATAAACCTTGTCACCATCAACGCCATCAGCGGCCGGTGTCAGCGCCTGCACTGCATCGCGCAGTGCTTCCATGTTGGCGCGGGTATGCAGTGACATCAGGTCAAAGCGGAAACCATCTACCTTGTATTGCTTCACCCACTGTACTGCGGTATCGATCATCAGCTTTTCCGCCATTACAAATTCGGTGGCGGTGTCGTTGCAGCAGCTCGATGTTTCGATATCGCCATCGGGCGTAAGGCGGTAGAAATACCCCGGCACGATCTTGTCCAGCACCGAGTTGACGTTTTGCTCTGCTGAACTGGTGTGGTTGTACACCACGTCCAGGATCACCCGCAGGCCGTTGTCGGACAGCGACTGCACCATCTCGCGCATCTCGTAGATACGCGTCGGGCCGTCCTGCATGGTGGCAAAGCTGCCCTCCGGGACACCGTAGTGCACCGGGTTAAAGCCCCAGTTGAAGCTGTCCTGGTCCTTGCTGGCGGCAACAATAGCCTGCTGCTGGTCGGAGTCTGCCGGGTAGCTGGCCAGCAGCGCCGGATCCGGGTCGTTGCGGTCGGCAGGGTTTTCCGGGATGTCGGCGTAGTCGTGCACTGGTAACAGGTGGATGTGCGTCAGTCCGGCATCGGCCAGCGCCTGCAGGTGCGCCATGCCCTCGGACAGGGCAGTACCGTTACCGTCGTAACTAAACGCCTTGAATGTGCCACGGTGCTCGGCCGGGATACTGTCATCGTAGGCACTGAAGTCACGTATGTGCAGTTCGTAGATGGTGATGTCTTCGGGCGCGTCCAGCTGCGGTTTGGCCAGCGTGTCCCAGCCCGGCGGCTTTGTCGCCGCGTCGTTTTCTATATCGATAATTTGCGCGCGTGCCGCGTTGGCCGACAGGTTGACCGCGTACGGGTCGGTGACCAGGTTTGAGATAACGCTCTGTTCGCCCTCGACCCAGACGCTTACCTCATACCAGTAGTAATCGCCGTACATATCGGCGGTGCCGGTCAGTTCCCATACACCCGTGGCCGGGTCGAGAGTCATCGGTACCGGCTGCCCCAGGGTGGCGGGCAAAAAGTAATGACGCATATTTACCTGGCGCGCGGTCGGTGCCCAGAGCCGGAAGGTCGGCACCTGGCCATCAAAACTCAAACCCAGCGGGCCGTTGTAGGTGTAAAGGTCGTCGAGTACGCCCTGCAGCTGCACGCTGGTCGCTTCGAGCAAGTCGCCGCTGCCGCTGTAGGCGGCGATGGCAATCTGCCCCTTGAGTATGTCCGGGACGTTGGCAAGTTCGGCCGTCGGCAGCTGCAGCGCCTTGTAGCCGCCAATGTTGGGGTACTTCGGGTACGCAAAGCTGGAAAGAAAACTCTGGAAGGTAAGCGGTATGCCGCTGCCACTGGTGACAGGAACCGACAGGCCACCGTCGAACGCGTAGTGCAGTTCATAGGTAACAGCGCCACCCGGGCCAAAGCTGGTGTTCCAGGCAATGATGTCGTCTTCTACCCAGATACCGCGCCGCCCGCCAATGGTGCCGGCCGGCGAAACTGTCAGCTGGCCGTTTCCGTCTTGTTGCCAGGTGATGTTGCTGTCAGTCGTATCGGTGCAACGGGCAGTAAACTCGTACAGCCCGTCTGTTGGTGAAATGACAACAGAGTAGCGGTCGTTATTGCCGACATCGTCGACATAGCTCATCGCAGTTGCCGTCTCGGCAAGCCAGGGCCCGCCGAAAAACGTGACCTCGCTCCACCACAGTTCGCAGTCTATGTTGGCGCCTGCTCCGGGGCTGTCAGTGACGCCCGACTTCCAGGCCTGGATGAAAATTTCCAGGCTGCCGCCAGAAGTAATCTGGTTGCTCGATCCACCAGCCGGCAACATGTTGCCAACCCAGCCAAGCGCGCGCACGGGAGCTTCCCTGGCCCCTGCAGAAGTGGCGAGGGAAACCAACAGGCTGATGCAAAGAAGATGTGCGCGCATTTTGTTACCGGTTAACTGACGTGATGACGAATTGTAGCGCCGCGGGCGCTGCCGATGCGTCATTGTAGGGTTTTGCTGTACAGCAACGCCCCCTTGCCAGCGGCAAGGGGGCGTTGTTCAAGCCTGGTCGTTTAAGGCAGTGGGCCGACGATGCTCACATCAACACTGCCCGCTACGGGCGGGTCGCCGGCCACGTCGACTGCGGTGATGTTGAACTCGTAGCAGCCCTGCTCGGGGATATCGACACGTGCATCCGGCACGCCTCCACCCGGACCAAAGTTGATGGCCGGGCCATTTACCAGGACGGTGCCGTCGAAGCTGTACTCCGCTATCGCCCAATCTTCAGTGGCAACCTTAAAGCCCCAGTTACCCGGTGCCACCGGGAAACGGGCCTGGTAGGCGCCCTCGCCGAGGAACGCTGCGTTGTTGCTACCCACAACCGCACCCCAGTCGTTGATCAGGCCGCCGCGCAGGAACACCACTTCACCGGCAAAATCCGGACCGGCGTCGTTGTTGTCCGGGCCACAGCCACAGGAACCCAGGCCGGGGCCGGGCGGGGCCAGGAACAGTGCACGCATCTGTGCCAGGTCGAGCAGGTTGACCGCACCGTCAAAGACAATGTCGGTTACCGGGTTGTAATTGGCATCGCCAGTCTGCGACAGGAACGAGCTGCGGATGATGGCCAGGTCGTTGAGATCGACAATGCAGTCGCCACCGACAAAAGGTCCGTCGTTGAAGTCGCCGTCGCAGGCGTTGCCGTAACGGTCGCCGTCGCTGTCGGTCTGGTCGGGGTTGGCTACCAGCGTGCAGTTGTCCTGCGTGTTGTTGACGCCATCCAGGTCGGTGTCGGCATCGGTCTGGAAATCGTCATAGCCGCTGATGGCGTTGATGTCATCGCCGCCGCAGAGTTTGCCTGCTTCCGACGAGATGATGCGGATTTGCGCCACGTTGCGCGCGGTGTCCTCGAAAGTGCCGGTGCCTTCAACCTGGATCATGGTTGATTCATCGATGATGAACTGGGCATTGGTCCAGACCAGCGGGGTCTCGACAACAAACGGCGTGGCAGATATCCAGCAGTTACCCGAGGCGCCCTGACCGGCATCGCGAATACCCAGGCGCAGGTTGAGCGGGGTGGCGCTGAAGTTAGTCACATTGACGCGTACTTTATTTACACCGGCGGCGATGTAGTCGCCGGTCCAGCGCGGTTCTTCGTTGAACATACCGTGGTTTGGCGTATCGCCAAGATCAGACATTTCCAGGTAGGCGTCATCAGCGCCGCTGTCACCGCCGCCCGGTATGGCCATTGGCTGGCTTTCGGGCGGAATAAGCACGCCCTGTTTCCAGCCCAGAGTTGTTGCCGGATCGCACGGGAATACCTCGCAATCCTCAAAGTTGTCGAGTAACCCCAGCGCAATATCCTGTGCCTGTGCAGAACCTGCCAGCAGCAGGCTGGCGGCGAGCACGCGTACGCAGTGCTTGATCATTGAATTTCCCCCGAGAGAGTTATAGTCATTTGACGGCGCGTTTATTAGTGTAATCGCGCCGCTCGTAGCAAAGCTCTTCGCACCAGGCGAAGCTACGGGAATTATAAGTAAAAAATGCACCGCGGCGTCATCGAACTTGACATATGGCAGCTGCTGCATCGCGCGGTAGCAAAAGCCAGTGCAAGTGATTGTGTGCAGGCGGCATGCAATCGTATGCACAAAAACAGGCCTGTTTCAGCTGGACTGCTCGCGCATTGCAACGCAGCATTCTGGTGGCGTGGATTGCCTCAGCCAGACCCGACTTAACATAAACGAGAGGACAAATTTGACATTGCCCCTCACGCCGCTGAAAAATAGCGGTACTCCTGTATGGAGCAAGAACACACAACAGGCGCGCCCGTGGGCGCCAGCATTGGGGGAAAAGATAATGAGAAAATTAGGTTTTATTTTGCTGGCGCTGTTTTGTGCCTCTGGCGCGTTTGCAAGCACGACGGGTGCCGAAGGTAACCCGCCGCCGTGGGATACGACAGTGTTTGTTCGCGGCGGTTTCAACGACTGGGGTAACGGCCCTGCGCCAACCTCGCCGATGACCTGGGATGGCGCGTCTTACTCGGCGACCATCGCTATCGACGCCGGTACCTGGCAGTTCAAAATTGCCGATGGCGATTGGGGCGGCCTCGGCGGACCAAACTTTGGTGCTGCTCCGAGTGGTGGCACCGAAATTTTCGCACTGGGCGTGGCGTCGGACATCGGCGCGAACTGTTGCGATAACCTGGAAATCACTCTCGCTGAGGCCGGTCTGTATACGTTCACGATGTTCAATATCGCCGGCGATTTGCAGTCGGCAGATCTGGTCATCGAACGCGTGATACCGGTTCCCGCAGCCGGCTTTTTGCTTCTGTCGGCTTTGGGTGGCCTGGGCTTCCTGCGCCGCCGCACGTAGCAGCGGCCCGTAGGAGATTCTATGGCGTTGGGCAAGCCTCCATTGGCTGTTTTCGGAATGTTGTCTGATCGCGCAGCAGGGCGAAGGCGATGCGGGCCAGCTTGCGCGCCAGGATGACATTGGCGGCGATCTT
>JABDJB010000023.1 GCA_013003425.1 Gammaproteobacteria bacterium
AGCTGGTAGGAGCCGCGCAGGCCCAGCTCGAGATAGCTGTCAACACCACGAACTTCACCATCGGGGTTCGGCGTGCAGGAGTTGCTTGCCGTGTCACGACCACCGACCAGATCGTCGGTCTCGCCCAGGAAACGTGCCGTCAGAATAATGTTGTAATTCGACGCTTCGTAACCGAGCTGGCCGTTGATGCGGTAGTCCGGCTCACTGGTGGTGCCGGCATCTTCGCACAGCGGCTGCAATGCCGACAGCTGACGCTTGTGGCTCAGCAGATACGCGATACGAACATCGCCAACCAGACGGTTGCCGTTGTTCAGATCCCAGGTCGAACGAGTCGACAGGTCAATGCCCTGGCCTTCTTCCTTGTTCAGGTTCTGCAGGTTCGAACGTACTTCGGCGCCCGGTACCGACAGCGAACCATTCACGCGGGTGATGAGGTTCGGGAAGTTGGCTTCATTATTGACAATTTCCTGCACCGTCAGCGAACCGATCTTGTCTTCGACACTGATGTCGTAGTAGTCGAGAGCAACTGTGAGGTTGTCCATCGGCTCCCACACGAGGCCGGCGCTGAGGTTGTCGGAAGACTCGGTCTGCAGCTCGGGGTTACCACCCGAAACAGAGCGAATTTCCAGCGAGCGACAGGCGTTGTCGATATCCATCTGCGTGGCGTTCGGATCGTTGTTGGCAGCGTTACACAGCGTGGTGTCCACAGCAGTTGTAACACCAAACGAACGGCCCAGGAACAACTCACCCAGTGCCGGGGCCTTGAAGCCGGTACCGGCGGAGGCACGCAGCAACAGGTTTGGCATGGCACGGAATGACACGCCGGCCATGTAGGTGGCCTGGTCGTCACCGCTGCGGGTGTTCAGACCAATCCAGCCGTAGTTGTCGGTGCGTGCTGCCAGTGAAACCTCAACATTATCGGTCGGGGTAATGGCGAGCTCGCCGTAGACCGAACGAATCTTGCGGCTACCTGAACCGTTGGAGCTGGCGCCACCGGCGACATCGCCTTCGGTCGATGAAACATCAGCACGATCGAAGAACTCGTCTTCCTTGTAACGCGCGCCGATGGCATAGGCGACCGGAACCGTCCCGATGCTGAACGGCAGGTCGCCGGTCATTTCGGCACGGAGCTGCGACTCGGTACCCACAGCCTGACGCTGCGTCGAGATGGCAATACCGTTGTTGTTAAAGAACGCCGGGGAATAGGTCTGGGTCACGTCAAACAGACCGCTGGCTACAGCGTCTTCGACACGACTCACGGACAGCTGACCACCAACGCCGACACGGTTCATTTCTGACTCGACGTGCTGCACCGACAGGTCCAGCTCGCCAATGTTGTCGAAATTGATGCGGCTGCCAAGTACCGTCGAGAACGCCGTATTGGTGTTGTCGGTGGCACGCGGGCCAGCATCAACTGCACGACGCAGGATGAACACTGAAGGCGAGTTGGCAAGGTCGGTACCCAGTTCTGCATCGACACTTGCCAGTGCTGGCGTGCCGGTGATGTTGAAGAACGCCGGGGCTGCGCCGTTGCGCACTTCGGTGAAGATGCGGCTGAAACGGAACTCGCCGTAGCCGGTGATCATGTCGTCAAATGCGAATTCGCTGCTGGCCAGGAAGTTATAGCGTTCCTGGGCCGGAATGGCATCGTACAGCGGGGCGAAGTCGAAGGCGCAGTCTTCACCCAGGCTGGTGAACTGTGCCGGACGCGGGCTGCCGGCCGGGCAGCCTGGTGCCGGGTAAGAAACGCCGGCGCCAAAGTCGAGGTAGGTGCCAGGCAGACCAGTCGGGCTACGACCGTCTGTACCGTCAGGTGCGATGGCCGAGCCGATCAAGGGCAGGCCCTTGGCATCGACGTCGTCCTGCTGCTGGTACTCGAACGCGATCGTTGCATAGCCGGCATCGCCGATTACGCCACCGACCATCGAGGCACCAACCTGGGCGCCGTCGCCACCGGTGGAATCGGTGTAGCGCAGCTCGCCCTGGATGCCGTCGTATTCCTGGCGCGTGATGACGTTCAGCACGCCCTGCACCGCGTCGGCACCGTAAATGGCCGAGGCGCCGGTGGACAGATACTCAACGCGCTCTACTGCTGCCAGCGGAATCAGGTTGAGGTTGGTCGCGCTATCGCCACCCAGCGGATCACCCGGCAGGCGCCGGCCGTTGAGAAGGATGACAACGTAGTCGTCACCAAAACCGCGGCTGTCAAAGTTGGCAGTACCTGCGGTCTGGGACAGGGTGCTGTTCTCGTTGAACAGGCCCGGGCCGGCGAAGCTGGCCGTGAACAGGAAATCCTGCATGTTGGCAGCGCCGGAGTTTTCGATGTACTCAGCATCGAACACCTGGACAGGCGTCGGCAGCTGAGGATCGAGGCGTTTAATGCGAGTACCGGTAACGGTAACTTCCTCAGTCCGGTCGTCCTGCGCAATTACAACCGTCGGTGCGAAACCGCCGGCTGCAACGGCAGCAGCCAGAGCTGCGGTCGCAATTTTATAGTCTCTGATTTTCATTTAAACAAAACCACTCATTTGCAATAAAGGGTAACTAACCACGCCCGCCAGCCACCTGGGGCCATGCGGGATGAGTCATTTTAACGACAACACGATGCTACAGGAAAGTTGTTGCATAGGCGCTACAACAGTAAAGCCGGTATTTTGCCGCTACTCTTGATCGTAAGCCTATGTTTTATATGGTTTACAAGGTTACCCACAAACTGGGTGTCGCACAGGTACCACAGATTTTTCGCTGATGTTTTTTTGCCGACAATGGCGCGGATGCGCAAAAAACCGTGCGGTTTTCGGACCTGGCAACCATTGTTCAGCATTAAGTTAAATCGGCGTGACGCCGCATCCTTGAAGTCGGTCACATCTATAAGGAGCACGGTTACGTCAAAATTACGGCTCACCCTTTGAGTGCCCCGGAAATGGCTGATACCAAGGAATTTGACGGTTCCGAAACGATGATCCTCGCGCCCGGCGAGTTGAAGATGGGTATGTACGTTTCCTATCTCGACCGCCCGTGGACCGACTCACCGTTTCCTTTCCAGGGCTTTCGCATCGAAACCGAGGCGGAACTCAAGAAACTCAAAGACAGCTGCGAATACGTCTTTGTCGATGCCGGCAACAGTAAAACCGGGTATGAGAACTACTTTGCCCAGCGATTTCGCCGCAGCGCCGACGAAGAACCCGAACCGGAACTGCCTGCCGGCGAACTGATACCAACGGAAAAAGAATTCCCCGTTGCCAAGACGGTGCATGCCGAATTGCGCCACACGATGATCGAATGCTACGAGCGTGCGGCCCAGGGCATCTCGCCGGATCTGACACGCCTCGAGCGGGCGGCCCGCAATGTGGTCAACAGCATCCGGCGCAGCCCGGATGCGTTGCTGTATTTTGTTCGCACCCAGAGCGGCGGCGACTATCTATATCGTCACGGGGTCGCGTGCGCCGTAATGCTGTGCGCTTTCGGCCACGACATGGGCAAGTCCTACCAGTCACTGAAGACCCTGACCATGGGCGGCGCGCTGCTGGATATCGGCAAGACCAGGGTATCGAGCGATCTGCTCAACCGGCCCCGGGCAACCGAGTTGACACCCGGCGAACTGCAGCAGCTGCGTCGTCATGTTGAACGCGGCGCCGAAATCGTCTCGCAGATTACCTCGGAAGGCAGCGCCATCGTGACGATGATCATGTCGCACCACGAGCGCTACAACGGCACCGGCTACCCGCGCCGGCTTGCCGGCGACCAGATACCCCGATTCGCCCAGATGGCCAGTATTGTCGACATGTTTGACGCCATGATCAGCGAACGCAGCTATGGGCGCCGCGCAACACCGTATGAGGCAATGCGTTATATCAAGACGCAGCGCGGCGAAGAATTCAACGAATCGCTGGTGCAGGCATTCCGCAAGGCATTCGGTACTTATCCGACGGGCACACTGGTGCAGCTTTCCAATGGCGAGGTCGGATTTGTGATTCAGCAAACAGGCTCTCGCCTGCAGCCCCGCGTCTACGTTTTGCTGGACAACAACAAAAACCGGTTGAGCGAATTTCGGGTAATCAATCTCAACGAGGGCGCCGGCCGCGATGTCTGCATCGACAAGAGTCTGAAAGCAGGCAGCTACGGCATTGATTACTGATCGCGCCTGAAAAAAACCCTCTCCCTTATTCAGGGAGAGGGCGGGACATCGGGCTTAACGCCGTTACTCTTTCATCGACATGTCTTCGACAAGGCGATAAACGGTGTACGACGAGCCGTGGAAATTCATACCGAAGTCGGCGAATGCCTTGGATGTGGCTTCTTCCCCGATACGCCCGGCAAGAAACTTGCCGAAACCGCCAGCGGGACCCTTGATGTCGGCGTAATTCATATACGGCGTGACCAGCGACATCATATCGCCGCCGCCGATCTGGCTTGACCATGCCCAGCTGCGCGACCAGCCGCCCTCCTTTGCATGGTCGCTGAACATTTTCTTGATCTCATCGACTTTGCCGCCGTGTCCTTGCTTGATTTTCCAGCGCGTCACGCCGAACAACTGGTAGCCCGGGTCGTCTTCGGGCCAGCTGTTATTTTCGAAATCGATCTTGTGCATGTAGTGCTTGTACTTCGCGACGTGGGGATCCACGTTTTCATCCCAGTGGTCACCGGTTTTCGCTTTTTGAGCCCACTCGCGATAGCTGTCCATGTCGGCCCAGCTCACGCAGCAATGACGAATTACGTAGTGATTCAGATCGCTGCCGATAATCGGCGCATAGGTCTTCCAGGGACGCGGGTCACGCTTTTTCTTGCGGTACTTTAGGTGGTCCTTGAAAGCCGCCTCGAATTCCTCATGGTGCCCATCCTTGACCACGATGTACCAGGCATCGGCGAGGTCAGCGTCCGGGTCCATGTGGTTGTCGGCAAATACCGGCAGCGCAACTGCAAGGGCCGCCAAAATCAGGATCAGTCTCATTTCCAGTCTCCCCTTTGGTTTTCGACACGTGGCCGAAGGCCACGATATCTACTTAGACTAGTTCAGGAATGCGGGATTCGCCATGTTATGTAACAACATGAATCGACTGATTTTTATCGAGTAATAATCGAAAAATCTCCAAAATCGTACTGGCGATGGCCGTCGGTTTCCGTGTAGTCGGGCCGGCCGGCGGCAATGTCGTTGAAGGCGCGTTCCAGCAGCTGCAGGTAGTGCGCCGATAGCGCCGGCTCGTTGTGGCCGGGCATCAGCAGTTCAACTTCACCTGCAAGACCGGCAAGTCGCCTCGCGGTATTCGCATACTGCGTGAAATCAGACCCTTCGAGATGAGTGTAGAGCGGTGCCAGGTAGAACGTATCGCCGGTGAACAGCAGCCGGTTGGCACGATCGAGCAGGCAGAGGGCATCCGGCGCATGGCCGGGAGTCAACAACACCTCGAGTACCCGCCCGCCCAGATCAATGCGTTGCCCGTCGCGCACGAAACGATCGATCTGGTAAGACGCGATAGCGTAACTTGCAGCGTCAAAACCCGGTGGTAACGGCTTCCAGATCCATCCGGGACCGACGGCGAAACTGACTTCGTCATGATCCAGCCCGTTTGCCCTGCTTCGCGTGTAACCGGTATCAACACCGAACACCGTCGCAAACGCGTGATTGCCACCGATGTGGTCGTAATGGGTATGCGAGTTGAGCACCACTACTTCCAGGTTGGTCAGCTCAGCGACCAGCCGCCGCATGTCACCGATCCCCAGCCCGGTATCGAACAGCAGAGCGCGCTGTGTTCCGGTGATCAGATAAGAAATAACTTCTTCGAACTGACCAGGCTCATAGATAGCCAGCACGCCGTCGGCGACCCGGTAAACCTCGAACCAGTCCTGTGATTGCTCGACACGGGCAAACTGTTGCCACGCCGGGCGTGGCAGCGCGCTCCACCAGCGATCCTTGTCGGCACCGCGGTTGGTCACCTGCTCGTTGTCAGCCGTATCGCGGACAGTCGCACAACCGGACAGCAGCAGCGCGGCGCAGACCAGAAAAACAGGAAGTTTCAAAACAGCAACAGCCTTAGGATGAACACCGTCAGGATGCCGTAAAAGACGATACGCACCAGACTCTCGCCCCGGATTGCAGTGGTATGCGCACCGAGCCAACCGCCGGTCGCGTTGCCGACGGCCAGTGACAGGCCCACCAGCCACAGCAGTTCCAGCTGCGATGCGAATACAATCAGCGCGACCACGGTGTAGACCAGCACAATGAAAACCTTGTGCATGTTGACCCGCACCAGGTCGAAGCCGAGCACGCGGTGGAGGATTGGCATCAGGATAAAGCCAACACCGATCTGAATGAACCCGCCCCATATTCCTGCACCGAACATGCAGATGTGGCCCCAGACCAGCCGGGTACGGGTGAGCTCTCGTGCCGGTTCGGCAGCATCGGCTTTTCCCGGGCGCACCCACATCAGGATCATCACGAGAATCATGATCACGGCCAGGGTGCGTTCGAACCACGGCCCGTCGAGCCGTACGCCGATCATGGCGCCCAGCATGGCACCGGGCGTCGCTGCCAGCGCAAGTGACAGGCTCAGTTTGAAATCGGCATGGCCATGGCGGAAAAACGTCGCAACGGCAACGATATTCTGCGCCAGGATAGCAATCCGGTTCGTGCCGTTCGCGACCGGGCCGGGTATGCCGAGAATCAGCATTACCGGAACGGACAGCATCGAACCACCGCCCGCCATCACGTTCATCCAGCCGGCGACTACACCGACGCCGGCCAGCAGAAATACCTGCCAGATCTCCAATACCCACCACCCAGCGATATGTTCCGCTGATTAAAACACGTCGGATGTTACTCTTGCATTTCCATACCCCGGGAACCTCGAACGCGCACGCATGCAAATAGCGGTAATCAGCATGCCGGCAGCCGGCGAGCGCCGAATGCAGGCGACGCAGCAGCTGCACGATCTCGGCCTCAAGTTTGATTTTATCGATGCAGTTGACGGCACCGCCGGGACGGCCATGTTTTCCGCCGTCGATGTGCAGCAGCATGTCCTGCACACCGGCAGGCCGCCTGCCCCGGGCGAGATCGGCTGCTTCGCGAGTCATATCCTGGCGTGGCGGCGCTGCTGTGAGAGCAACGCGCCGATATGCGTACTCGAAGACGACTTCGAGGCAGCAGATTTTTTCCCTGAAGCGCTGGCCGCCGCAGCGCGCTGGATAAGCGAATATGGCTTTATCCGCCTGCAGACCGAGACCCGTGCAAAAAAAGTGCAGGTTGCGCAGTCGGGAGACTTTGTACTGCATCGCTACACCAAAATGGCGCACAGCACGCTGGGTTACGTCATCGACCCGCGCGTGGCACGTTGCTTCATTGATGCGAGCTCAGTAATGCTCGAACCAGTCGATGTGTTCATCAAGCGATTCTGGAACCACCGTCAGCCGCTTTACGGATTAACACCCTATGCGGTGTGGGAGAGCTCGCTGTCGGATACGTCGATAATTGAGAAACGCGAGCGGTCAAAGAAAAGCATGGCGGTGCAGATCAGGCGCAGTGCAACACGATTGGGCTGGTTCTTTCGCCGCGTTGTGTTCAACCTGAATCATTGGAATAAACGGCAGTGAACCCAGTGTTATTATTTGGGCGCGCATGAACATCGAGTGCCCTTCCTGCCATACCCGTCATGACGTCGCCGGGCGCCCTGCCGGGACTGCCGCCACGTGTTCCTGCGGTGAGACGTTCAATTTTCCCCGGCAACCGCAAACGCTGCTGTCGGTACAGTGCCCGAGCTGCGGTGCGTCGGCTGACCCCGGCAAGGGCCGCTGCAATTATTGCGACACCCCGCTCAAGAGCGTTTGCTGCCCGAACTGCTTTACGCTAATGATGGCCGGAGACAGGCATTGCGGCCAATGCGGGACCAATGTCGCCGCTCCGGCAAAATTTGTTCACCGCGATGGGGCTGTCACTCTGCCCTGCCCGCGGTGCTCGACGGCGCTGACGGCGAACCTGGTCGGCAAGCAGATCTTTGACCGCTGCGACCGCTGCGGCGGCATGTGGGCGCATCACCTGGCCATCGATGCCGTGCTCGAACACAAGCCCGCGCGCTCGTCGGTACGACAGTGGCTGACGACACTGCCAGCACCGCGCTCACGCGGCAGCGACAACGACCCCGCGCTGCCCTGCCCGGATTGCGAAGTGTCGATGCAGGAATATCAGCTGCCAAGGAACAAACGTGTCACTATTGAGGTGTGTGGCGAGCACGGCATATGGTTCGATCACCACGAAATACGCACGCTGGTCGGCGGCAAGGCGCGACGAAAGCGCCGCCGCCACATGAGAGCCCGACCGGTAAAGAACCGCAGCAGCTTTGCCGGGTTTCTCCGCGACACTGACGACTGGTGGCCGTGGGAAGCACTGGAAGAACTGCTGGAATTTCTCGAAGACCTGTTCGATTGATATGAGGATAAACCAATGATTGGATACGTAACCCTGGGAACCAACGACCTGGCAAGATCAATCGCCTTTTACGACGACCTGCTCGCCACGCTCGGCGCCAAGCGAATGATGGAGAGCGAGACCTTTGTGGCCTGGTCCACATCAGCCACAGCCCCGGCTGTTTCGTTAATAAAGCCCTTTGACGGCAACGCCGCCACGGTTGGCAATGGCACCATGGTTGCATTGGCGGTCGAATCGCCGGAGCAGGTCAAAGCTGTTCACGCCAAAGCGCTGGAACTGGGCGCGGCCAACGAGGGCGA
>JABDJB010000024.1 GCA_013003425.1 Gammaproteobacteria bacterium
CTTGTCTACGCCAGTCCCTTCCAGGATCACCTGGTACCGCACATCGTGCGGAATTATCACAACTCGCTGCGTTTTCACAAGCAGGCTTTTGGCTGGACGCCGTCCGAGCGCACCACGATCGTACTCACTGACCTTTCTGATTATGGCAACGCCGGCGCGGTGGGTTCGCCATACAACGGCGTTACGGTGTATATCGCACCATCGAGTCGAACGCTCGAAACACTGCCCGGCAGTGAGATGATCTTCATGCTGATGAATCACGAGATGGCGCATGTTGCGCACATTGATGTCGGCGATGAAAAAGACAAGGGCTGGCGCAGGTTTTTTGGCGGCAAGCCACGGCAAACGGACGAGCACCCTGAGTCGATTCTCTACAACTTCCTGACCGTGCCGCGTATGGCATCGCCCCGCTGGTACTTCGAAGGCGCAGCCGTGTTCATGGAAACATGGATGGCTGGCGGTGTTGGCCGCGCGCAGGGCGCCTATGACGAAATGGTGTTTCGCGCGATGGTGCGGGACGATGCCCGCTTTTACAGCGCGCTGGGAATCGTCTCTGAGGGCGTTGCGGTGGATTTCCAGACCGGCAGCAATGCCTATCTCTACGGTACCCGCTTCATCAGTTACCTGTCGCTCGCCTTTTCCCCGGAACAGGTGCTGGAGTGGTTGAGTCGCAACGAAGGAAGCGAGCGTTATTACTCCGAGAATTTTATTGCCGTGTTCGGCAAGCCACTCGATGATGCCTGGGACGACTGGATCGCCTGGGAAAACGAATGGCAACAGGAAAATCTGCAGGCCGTACGCCAGTTCCCGCTAACCCGGAAAACCTCTCTCACCGACCGCACTCTTGGGTCGATCTCGCGTTCGTATTTCGACCCGGAGCGCAACGAGATGATCGGGGCATTTCGCTATCCCGGTGTGCTGGCGCATGTCGGCGTGTTGTCGCTTGATGATGGCAGCGTGCGGCGTGTAACCGATATCAAGGGCCCGATGAAATACCGCGTCACGTCCACTGCCTGGGATCCGGCGAGCCGCAACCTGTTTTTCACTACCGACAATCTCTCCTATCGTGACCTGGTCGCCGTCAATATCGATACCGGCAAGAAGGAGCTCCTGATCAAGGACGGGCGTATAGGCGATATCGTTGTTAATCCGGCTGACAAGTCGATCTGGGGCCTGCGGCACCTGAATGGTTTCGTATCGCTGGTGCGGATACCACCACCGTATACCGAGTGGAACCTGGTTTACGCGTGGCCTTATGGATCTGTTGCCTATGAGATGGACATATCACCAGACGGTAAGCTGCTGTCGGCATCGCTGGGCGAAATCAATGGCCAGCAGAAGTTTCATGTTTACGAAATCGAGCAGCTGCAGCAGGACAATGCCGAGCCGATGCTCGAGTTTGATTTCGGCATCGCTGTGCCAGAAGGATTTGTGTTCTCACCGGACGGCCGCTATCTGTATGGCAGCTCCTTTTACACTGGCGTGTCAAACATTTTTCGCTACGAAATTGCCACTGGTGATCTCGAGGCAGTCAGCAATGCAGAGACAGGCTTTTTCCGCCCGATTCCGCTTGACGACGGTTCACTGATTGTATTCGAGTACACCGGCACCGGTTTCCAGCCCCAGCGCATAGACCCAATACCGCTGGAAGATGTCAGCGCGATACGCTTCCTCGGTAACGAGGTTGCCACCAAACACCCCGTGGTGCGTGACTGGAATGTGGTTCGCGGGCTCCGTGATATGGATGCTGACGAGTTGATAACGAACCGCGGCAAATACCGGCCCGGCCGCGAGCTCAAATACGATTCGGGCTTTCCTGTCATCGAGGGCTACAAGGATTCCGAGGGTATCGGTTATCACTGGCAGTTTCGTGATCCGGTGCAGCTACACAACCTCGAAGTTACTGCTTCCTATACGCCTGACAGCGATCTTCGGTCCAGTGAAAAACTGCATTTCAATGCACAGTACAGCTGGCTCAACACCTACTTGCGCTACTGGCACAACGACGCCGATTTCTACGACCTGTTCGGCCCAACAAAGCGCAGCCGCAAGGGCGATGCATTCATAGCCGGCTACAAGAAAACGCTCCTGTACGATGAGCCGCGCGAGCTGAAGTTTTCCTCACAGCTGGCTTACTACACCGGTCTTGATACCCTGCCGAATAACCAGAACGTGCAGACGTTTTCATT
Source organism: Gammaproteobacteria bacterium (assembly GCA_013003425.1). Taxonomy (NCBI): domain Bacteria; kingdom Pseudomonadati; phylum Pseudomonadota; class Gammaproteobacteria; species Gammaproteobacteria bacterium. Next base: position 2,190 of record JABDJB010000024.1, read on the forward strand.
TGACGAAATCCTCTCGCTCGACCTGGGTCTGCACTTCAGCGACCATCGCAGCTCACTGGGCGCGGTCGACCATGAGAAAGGCTGGAACTGGAATCTTGATGTTTCCGTTGACGATTCCGAGTTCGACACCTTTGTGAAGCCTCACGCCGGACTCGACTTTGGTTTTGCATTACCGTGGAAGCATTCGTCAATATGGTTTTACAACTCGGTTGGCAGTGCGAACGGAAATCGGGCTGACCCGCTGTCCCGTCACTACTTCGGTGGTTTTGGCAATAACTATGTCGATGACGGCGCGGTGAAGCGCTATCGCGAGTACTACAGCATGCCAGGCTTCGAGCTTGATGAGCTGAGCGGCCAGCGATTCGTAAAATCCCTGGTCGAGTGGAACCTGCCGCCGCTACGTTTCCGCGAAGCCGGAAAGCCGAGCTTTTTCCTCAGCCACCTGCGTCCGGCGATATTTTTCGGCGCGTTGCAGACTGATCCTGGCAAAAGCTTTGAGCGCACCGTGACCACGGCCGGTATCCAGTTCGACCTGAAGTTTACGTTGGCGCACCGGCTGCCGATGTCGCTATCCCTGGGCTACGCGGCCGGATTCGAGGACGGTAACGAGCACGACAACGAGTGGCTGTTGTCTTTAAAAATCCTTTAGCCACGCAACGCTCTCATCGATGCCTGTATCGACCGTTCATCAGGGTCAACCGCGCTCAATGGATAAACGCCAGGCCGGTGAGGATTCATCAGGCGATCGGGCGAGGCACAAGCCTGCGGCGGTATACTGAACGGTAATGGAGCTGGATCTGGAAAAGTGCCGTCAGCAGTTGCTGGCGCTACAGGCCGAACTGCGTGATGTCGCAGAAACCGGCGATGCGGCAACGGCAACCGTTGAGTTGGACCAGACCCGGGTTGGCCGCCTGTCACGCATGGACGCCATGCAGGCCCAGGCAATGTCGCTGGAGGCGCGTCGCCGCCGCGAAGATACACTACGGCGGGTAGCCGCAGCACTACGTCGTCTGGATGGCGGAGACTATGGCTACTGTGCCGGGTGCGACGAACCTGTTGATCCGCGACGGCTGGAATTCGATCCCGCAGCCACTCACTGCATCAGCTGTGCCACCGCGATGGACGGGAGCTCCTGACCCTGTTGCGCATCATCATCAATAGCTTGCTGCAGGCTGTGCCGGGATAAGCGCTATCGTCGAGCAATTCATCAAAGCTCCTGTTGGCCTGCTGCCGGTCGTGCTTTTCCTGTTTGTACTGCGTTACCTGGACAGCTACAAGCTGGTGAGCTTCCGGATGGTCCTGTGGGTTATTGCAGCCGGCAGCCTGACCACTGTCGCTGCCTACTTCGTCAACGGCTTTTTGCTCGATGCTCTGACGCTGGATCTGAAAACCTTCAGCCGCTATGTCGCACCGGTGACTGAAGAGCTGCTGAAAGCCAGCATTATTATTTACCTGTTTCGATCACACCGCATCGGTTTCCTGGTAGACAGCGCTATCATGGGCTTCGCCGTCGGCGCCGGTTTCGCCGTTGCCGAGAACATTTTCTACCTGTACACGGCTGGAGACGCCCATATAGGCGTCTGGATCGTGCGCGGCTTCGGTACCGCAGTAATGCATGGTGGTGTTACGGCAATTTTCGGCATCCTGTCGCAGACGCTCACTGAGCGCAGCATGAAGATTAACCCGGCGTACTACCTGCCCGGACTGGCAGCCGCGATGATGCTGCATTCCATGTTCAATCATTTTGTATTGCCGCCAATGATGATCACGCTGGTGCAGCTTGCGGTGTTACCGCCATTGCTGTTTATGGTTTTCCAGCGCAGCGCGGCGCACATGCATGACTGGCTGCACCTGGATTTCGATGCCGATGCGCTGCTGCTGGAACAGATCAACTCCGGTAACTTTGCCGACGGAAAGATCGGCAGTTTTCTGACTGACCTCAGGGAAAAATTCGAGGGGCCGGTGGTCGTTGACATGTTGTGCTACCTGCGGCTCTACACTGAGCTGGCACTGCGCGCCAAAGGGTTACTGCTGATGCGTGAAAATGGTCTGGACACGCCAGTGGGCGAGCGCACCCGGGCGAAGTTCGTCGAAATGGAATACCTGGAGAAGAGCATCGGCACCACGGGTGTTCTGGCGATGAAACCCTTTCTCCATATGACCCGTAAGGACCTCTGGCAGCTCTACGTGCTTGAGTGACGGGGGTCGGGCCATCGATTCGCGTGCTACCAGGGCTGCAGATCCCTTAACCCCCTGATTTTCAGCGCTTTGAACCGCGAATACCGGGTCAAAAGAGGGTTCAGGCCACCAGTCAACCAACCTTTCCGCCGCTGCGGTGTATTAAGTCGGGGATATGACAGGTGATATTGCAATGCCAGACCAGAATCCGGGAACACGCTTCGCGCGGGCGGGGCGAAATGTGACGAGGTTAATGATCCTCGTGACCCTGGTTATTTTTTGCGTAACCGCGCTCGTGCCGTCCTGAGA
>JABDJB010000025.1 GCA_013003425.1 Gammaproteobacteria bacterium
GGCGCGCCAATTTATTGAAGCCGCACTTTGTGCGGCTTTTTTATTCCGAAAACAGCATAGCGCGAAACCAGATTAACAGGAGAGTGTATTTCATGGTCGGGTCGACCACACCACCCGAGAAAGAAACGGTGCCGTCCATTAAGTGCTTTTATACCCAACACCGCGTAGTGTGCATCGTGCCGCGCGGAAACTTTTGCCCGGTCGAACTAACGCTAACAATCCATTAATGGGGAATGAACATGGGAAAGGAATATACATTTTCGAGCTATGCATTATTGACAGCAGTATCAGTTGTCCTGGCGGCTTTGCTTCTGCAGCCGACTACCGTTCTGGCTGATACAGTCGATGAAATAAAAAAAGAAATTCTGGACGGCAATGCTTTTGTTCGCAAAAATCTCAGGGACAAGGATGGCGGAATTTCCAAACGTGGCTCTTTGCAGTTTTGGTCCAGTGGCGGCCTTTCACAGGTCGTGGCGGCCGACGCACCTATAAGTGAATACGAACAGTTCTCCCTGACGCCCAAACACATTCAGGTTGTCGTTCTTGACGAAGGCAAATCAGCCGTTGCCATGTATTACTCTGAAGGATCCTTCCATGAAAAAGGGAGCGAGCCAGTAGCACACTACATGACACGAATTACCGAGGTTTTTGTAAAGGAAGGCAAAAACTGGGTGGTGCGTGCTGCACACTATTCACCCATCGCGGCCGGTAGCGGCACAAGGCAGTCATCCATCGATTAGTCTGTCGATAGATTGACATGTTATTTTGATTCGAGATTAACGAACAAAGGGGCAGCGCGTGTCGATGGTTACGCGGGCTGCCCCTTTTTTTTGCCAGAGAAATTCCCACTGTCTGATGTCTGCCCGCCGTCTCTATTCGTCGACATTGACTGACACCGGCAGGTCAGACGCCGCTAAGGGGCTGCAGGCGGAAGCCACGAGCGGCTGATCCAGTATGATTGGATATTCATCAAGCGTGAATCACCCATGAACAGTCATCATCAATCCGCACGTTTCCTCATGCGGCTGGCCGCTGCGCTGCATCGCTACGGGACGCCGACGCACCGGCTCGAAGAAGCGATCAACAAAGTATCGTCCATGCTGAATGTCGAGGGTCAGTATCTGGTCACGCCGACATCCATCATGGCGTCCATTGGTCCCGAGGGCGAGCAGGAAATGAGGCTGCTGCGGGTCGACTCCGGGGAGACCAATCTGGAAAAACTTGCGAGTCTGAACGACGTGATGCGTCGTGCCGGTACCGGAGAAACCGACGTCGAGACCGCAGCCGACGAAGTACAAACAATCTGCGCAGCTCCTCTGCGTTACATCAAGCCACTGACTGTACTTGGCTATACGATCGTGTCCGGTGCGGCGACAGCTATGTTTGGCGGCGGACTGAACGAACTCGTGGTCGGGATGGTGGTAGGGACACTTCTGGGTTTGCTTGCCGTTGCCGCACTTGGCAGGCCCAGGCTCACGCGCCCGTATCCGGCTCTCGCATCATTCCTCGCGACAATGACTTCGGGATTTGCCACTCTGGTTCTGGAGCCGCTGCATCCGTTTATTTCGACACTCGGCGGGCTCATTGTGCTGGTGCCCGGCCTGGCACTCACTATTGCAATTAATGAATTGGCCAGTGGTCATGTTGTCAGTGGCAGCTCGCGGCTGGTAAGCACCCTGATGACGTTTTTGCAGATGGGTATTGGCGTTGCGTTCGGAACGCTGCTTTTGTCGGCTGCAGGAATCGTCGTTGATGGCGGTACGCCGGTACAGTTTTCTGCCTGGTTCCTGGCGTTGTGGCTGCCTCTTGCAGCAGCGGGTTTTACTATTTTGTTTCGTGCAAGGCCCAGAGACTTTCCGTGGATTCTTTTGGCGAGTGTTATTGCTTTTCTTGGCGCGCGCTACACGGCAGAACTGGCTGGCCCGGTCGCTGGCGCAGCCTGCGGAGCCTGGGCCCTGGGAAGCACCAGTAATGTGCTCGCCCGACTGCGCGACGAACCGGCAGTAATTACATTGCTGCCGGGCCTGCTGCTGCTTGTGCCGGGCAGTATCGGCTTCCGCTCGGTGGAGGCAATGATTCGCGACGACATACTGTCCGGCATCGAGGCGGGCGTTTCGATGGGGCTGACAGCGATGGCGCTTGTTACCGGGTTGCTACTCGCCAACTTAACGATCGAGTCGCGAAAGCTGCTTTGATACCGAACCATTTGTAGCGGGAACTTTGCACCGATTGGCGCCCATTGGCACCGGGCACTTTGCGTAGCTTGTTTGCGCCATTGGTACCGGGCACTTTGCGTAGCTTATTTGCGTATAAGTGACATCGGGTGCCCGGTACTCTGCGGAGCGGTACTCTGCGGAGCAATCCGCGGGTACTCTGCGGGCTAATTCATATCGATAAACGGCTTGGTGGATAGATACAGCACGACGAGGGCGGCCAGTACGTAGATGATCATCTTCAGCGGTTCATTTTTGAAGGCATCAAATATTGTCTGCTGTCGCCCTTCCAGTTGCAGTCTTCGTCGTTGCTCCTGCGCGCTGGCTGCTCGCTGGGCCTGGTAGCTGTCAATGAGCCGTTTTGCCCGCTCCAGTTCCGCTTCGTCACGCAGCCAGAAGGCCGGCGCCGATATGCCCCAGTTTCCCGGGGGTGTTTCATAAAAATCAATATCGGTTTCCTGCAACAACTGCCGCATTTCTTCGGCTTCGTCGTCAGGCACACCGCGTAAATTGTAGAGGCGGATTGCCATTTTTTTCCTCTGCTCTCACAGCCACGCACACCCGGATTGTAGTCGGCCTGTTGATCCCATCGCGACCGGGCTGCGCATTTTTCCCGTTGGCCCAGCTTACAATTATTAACGAACAACGGCGTTCGTGGCGGCGGCGATTGCTCCCGGAGCCGGGCACAAAAATAGTGTATCTTTGCGCGCTTCGAATCTGCCCACCAGGGGATGCCAATCTCATCCGCACTGAATCCACGCCAGCGTGCAGCCGTTACGCATGTCGATACACCTCTGCTGGTGTTGGCGGGCGCCGGCAGCGGCAAGACCCGCGTTATCGTCCACAAGATCGCACATCTCATAAAAAATGGCGGCATATCGCCAGATAACATCGCTGCGGTAACTTTTACAAACAAGGCTGCGAAAGAAATGCGCGAGCGGGTTGCGGCGCTGCTGGGTGAAAGCGCCGTATCCGAGTTGCGTGTTTCCACATTCCATACGCTGGGGCTGAATATTCTGCGCCGTGAATACGATCAGCTTGGTTACCGGCAAGGTTTCTCGATTTTCGATGCGGCAGATTCGCTGGCGCTGTTGCAGGAACTGCAAAAGCGTGACGGCGATGACGCCGCAACAGAGCAGGCACAGTGGACAATATCTGGCTGGAAAAGCGCGCTTATCGGCCCCGCCCATGCGCTGAAATGTGCTGAGGATGCACTGGAGGCCGGAACAGCACGACTCTATGCCGCCTATCAGCGCAGCCTCAAAGCCTATAATGGCGTGGATTTCGACGACCTTATCCTGCAGCCGGTAGCGCTGTTCCAGGACAACCCGGAGGTGCTGGCCGCATGGCAGGAGCGCATCCGTTACCTGCTGGCCGATGAATACCAGGATACCAACCTGGCCCAGTACCAGCTGCTGCGATTGCTTGCCGGAACCGAAGGTCGCTTTACCGTGGTGGGTGACGACGATCAGTCGATTTATACGTGGCGCGGTGCGAATCCGGAAAATCTCAATCAGCTGGCACAGGACTATCCTCAGCTGGAGGTCGTCAAGCTGGAGCAGAACTACCGCTCCAGCGGCAATATCCTGGCCACAGCCAATCACCTGATCGCAAACAACCAGCACCTGTTCGACAAAAAACTGTGGAGCGCAAACGGGCCCGGCGAGAATATCAAGGTGATAGCACTTGCCGATGAGCATGCTGAGGTCGAGCGTGTCGTAACTGACCTGTTTATGTGGCGGCTGGATGGTCGCGGCAACTACGGTGATTGTGCCGTGTTGTATCGCGGTAACCATCAGGCGCGGCTGTTCGAGCAGGCATTGCGCCTGCGGCGCATTCCTTACCACCTCAGTGGCGGCCGGTCGTTTTTTGATCGCACCGAGGTGCGCGACGTCATGGCCTACCTGCGCCTGGTCGCAAACCCGGATAACGACACGGCCTTCCTGCGTATCGTCAATAAGCCGCGCCGGGAAATTGGCGCAACCACCCTCGAGAACCTGACCGGCCTGTCTGCCAAACAGAATTGCAGCCTGCTGGCCGCAATCCGTCACGATGATGCCGCCAGCGTGCTGCCCGGTCGCAGCCTGTCCATAACGAGACGCTTCGCCGAGCTGATCGACGGCTACACCGAAGCCGCTGAACGCGGCGCGCTGGGGCAAATTGCACAAGAGCTGGTTGAAGAAATCGACTACGTCGGTTGGCTGCGACGCAGCAGCAAGGATGCACAGCTGGCCGAGCGGCGCGTCGACAACGTCGAGGCCTTACTCGATTGGGTGCGGCGTATTGCAAAAGCCAATCCCGATATTTCGCTGGCAGAGTTACTGGCGCAATTGAGCCTTGCCGAGCAACGCGAAGATGATGAGCCTGATGGCGGGCAAGTGAGGCTGATGACGCTGCACGCGGCCAAGGGCCTGGAATTCGATCACGTGCACCTGGTCGGATTCGAGGAAGGCCTGCTGCCGCATCACCAGAATCTCGAGGGACCTGGTGTTGATGAGGAACGGCGCCTGGCCTACGTCGGTATTACCCGCGCGAAACGGCAGCTTGTAATTACCTATGCCGCCGAGCGCCGACGTTACGGCGAGAGTGCCGCCCGCGAGCCCAGCCGTTTTCTCGATGAATTGCCGCAGGACCGCCTCGAGTGGGTATTGCCAAACGTCGGGACTGAAATTATCTGCGAAGAGCAGCGTGACCGTGGCAACCAGGCGCTGGCTGAAATGCGCGCGCTGCTGTCGGGTGACCCCTAGTCAGGTCGCAGGCGCTACCGCAAAAAAAAAGGCCCCGCGTCATGCGGGGCCTTCTTACTGCAATAGCAGTCGTTAAGACGCTTACAGCTCGTCCGGCAGACCGGACGGTCCGGGCGCCAGCCCAAACTGCTCGCGCATGATTGTCAGGTCGAAGGTGTTGACGATTCCGTTGCAGTCGAAATCCGCATCGTTCTCGCCAGTCTGACCAAAGTTTTCCCTCAGGATTGCCAGGTCAAACGTATTGGTGATGTTGTTGTTGTCCAGGTCCGTGTCACACAGGTTACCGAACTTGTCCTGCTCTGCATTGGTGTTGCACTGATCAGGATTTTCCAACAACAGGCAGTTATCGCATGAGTTCATCACGCCGTCGTTATCATCGTCAGGCGTTCCGGTCACCGTGATAGTGATATCACCGGTCGAACTGCCGCCATCGCTGTCGACTGCGGTATAGGTGAGGTTTTCGACGCCAACAAAGCCCGGGTTCGGGATGTAGTGCACCTTCTCCACGCCGCCGTCATTAATGATCACGGCGGTGCCCATCAGCGCGGCGCTGACACCGGTTAGATCGAGATTCTCACCAGCGCCGTCCTCGATGTCGCTGTCATTGGCCAGCACGTTGATGGTAACCGGGTGACAGGCGATGGTGTCGGCGACGTCCGGCAGCAGATCCGGCAGGTTGTTCATCGCGCAGAAAGTCGGGAAATTCACGCGGGTGTACGTACCTTCACCACTAAGGCTGTCGGGCATGTTGTCTGGCGTGATCGTCAGCGCGACCAGGTTTTCACGCACGCGGATCATAAAGTGCTGGGCAAACTGGCCGACAGCAGCGTCGAGGTGAGACGCCGGCACCACGACGATGATCTGGTTGTTGCCGACCATGCTGCGGGAATCGGCCAGCGCGCCTGGGTTGGTCACCGGGTCGATACTGCCCGTACCATAGCTGAAGCGTGGCGCACCGGCTTGCGTATCCATGCGAACCCAGCGGTCGGGTGCCGACGGATCGCCACCACCGCTGCCATTGAACTGGATCGGCCATGCCGCATTCGGTGGCAGCGTGTCGGTGCTTTGCACGTCGAGCACGAAAGCTACATTTCCGACGCCCCAGATCTCTTCGTTTTGAGCAATTCCCAGACGGCGCACATCGAGTGCGGCTGCGTTGGGCGCCAGCGGGTTACCGGCAACGATAATGTCGCCAGCCTTGTCCGTAAGTATAGTAAGGCCGTCACGATCGCAGGGCGAAGTTGTCGGATCGTCATCGACACCCGGGATGACTCCGTTGTTGCAGGATGGTTTCAATACGCTCAGACCCTCGGCGTTGCGCGCCAGTATTTCATAGGTATCGGTGCCACCAGCGCCAACATCGGTATACGAAGTGAACGCCGGTCCGACGGTCGCGAGCACCGCGCCGTTCTTGCGGATCTGGTAGTCGAGTATCGGCGAGCCACCGTCACCCGGTTCCTGCCAGCTGATTTCCACGTCGGCGCCAGTATCGACAGCCGTGGTGAGCGGCCAGTCCGGACGACGTGGCAGCGTGCCGTCGTAGGCACTGAATAACCCCTTCGGGCTCTTCAGGCGGGCAATTGCCGCGCGCGCGTTCTGGGTGATTGACGTCGATGTTTCGCATGCGCCGGTGCAGCCGATGGCATACATCGCCACCGGACGGCCGCGCTTGTCCATCTGCAGGTCATTGAAGTCGAGCAGGTTGCGGTTCGAAGCGCAGGTTGTGCCCTGGTCGCAAATCACCCCGCGTTGTACCGGCGGCTCACCCTGGTCTTCAGTGACATTTGTAGTGGTCCAGTTGACGCCGCCGTCAAAGGTCATTGAGACATACAGCGACCATTCGGTATTCGGCTGGTTGGACGTGCCCAGCGCGCCCGGCGTGGTAGTACCAAGGAATGAAAAGGCGGCACGGTCATCGTCACCTGCCACCATGGTTGAAAATGCTGTCGTTTTAACTTCGGGGGCAACGTTCTGCACGCCCATCCAGGTACCACTAACCGGGTTGTACACGTCGACCAGCGGTGAACCACCGCTGTCCATGCCGAAGTACACGGTGCCGTTGGCACCGACACCGATCGAGGGGTCCCATTCGCCGGTACCCGAGTCGGGTGCGGTAACGATATCCCAGGTGGCGCCGTTATCGGTACTGACAGCCATACCCTGCTCGCCACCGCAGGACTTGTTTGGCACGTAGGCGGTACCGTCGTTTGGCGCCACTTTCACGTGGCCGTGCAGGCCCGAGCACTCCGCCAGCGTCCACATTGGCACAGCGGCACCAAAGGTCTGCCCGCCATCCAGCGAGATACCGGCCTGCGCGACCGCGACGTCCTGCGATGCGTAATAGACCGCATGAGCAAAATCGTTGTACAGCGGGTTGTTACCATTGAGCGTGGAATAGAGCGGCTCGGCCAGACGACCGCCGCCCAATGTCTGGTGATCAACACCCGGGTTGAAGGGCGAGCCCTGGCTCAACGTCCAGGCATCACCATTGTTGTCAGAAAAACCAAGCAGGGAGCTCTTTACTGCCAGCTGGTCGGAGAACATGCGACCGGTAATCGGGTCGACAAAACCGATCGGGTCGAGTGAAACGACATGGGTAGGCACGCTGATATCTTCCCAGGCTCCACCGGACAGATAGCTCGCTGGCGCAGTGCAGTCATTTGGGCGCACCCTGAGCGTGGTCAGGCTGGATACAAACATGATGTCGCCACCATTGTCGCCACCGAGTGAACCATCGGGTGGCTCGCTCTGCCAGTTGACGCCGCCGCTGGGCTCGCCACCCTCGCTGTTGCCCGGGTCGCGATAAACGTAAAACTCTACCTGCTCCTCGCCGGGGTTGCCGCCGGTGTTATTGACTTCCAGCGTCGCGGTGGCGGTGTACGTCAACGCACCGGCAAACGGGTTGGCGGCCACACGGATGGTGCCGACCGGGTTACTCAACGTAATGAACTCCGGCGTGCCGGCATTGCCGGAACTGCCAACCTGCGTGGCGCCCTGCCAGGCTTCCATGTCCCAGTCTTCTGCCTGTGTTGTGCCATTCAGTTCGATCGTAACGGTGTAGTTCACACCGGCGGGTGGAACGATGGTCAGATCAAAGTTGTCGCAGTTGGCAGGGTTGCCACAGCCGTCAAGCGGGTTTGGCGTGAATGGTCCGGTGCTGCTGGCCCAGTTAACAGGGCTGCCGAGTGAAACCATGCCACTTGACGGAACTGCATCCGATGCGATGGAACTATGCGCGAATAGAAGTGCCGTAATGCCGGCGGAAAGAATTTTGTTTCTCATCGATTTGCCCCCCGGTGAGGCGAAAGAAATTTTTACAATCTTCCGCCCGAAGGCCGCCCGATGTTATTGGTGTTAACCCTCAGTGCGACTGAGGGAAAACCCTCAGAACCAAGGCTGATCAGAGGCTGGTTCGCAGGACGAACACATCACTCTTGCCACGCGATGTCAGCTTATCGCCCGAACCGATCTGCATGTCCTTGCCAAAGATCCCCGTCGCAATAACCGCACCGCCGGCACTGACCGTAATGCCATTGGCAATCGCCACGTCATCGCCGGCGAGCAACAAAGCATCGCGATGATTACCATCGCTATCGAGCGCCAGCACAAAACCTTCGGTATCGGCCGTGCCTGAAGCCCGGTAAACGGACGTCGCGGAGCCGGGAGCCAGGTCTGCCTCGCCCTGGAAATGACCGGCAAGCCACAGCGAACCATCTGCTGCAGCTGTTATGCCGTAAACCAGTTCCACTTCCGCGCCACCAAAACTCGAAGCGCGCTGCAGATTGCCGTCGGAGTTAAAGTACACGATGAATGCGTCCGTGCTTCCCTCGCTGACGAGCTGCCCGCCACCGGGCAGAACCATTTCCTGCTGGAAACTGCCGGCCAGCCAGACGCCGCCGTCACCGGTTGCGGTCAACCCGCCCACGTATTCCTGCCCTGCGCCCCCCAATGTACGAGTCCACAGGGGCACGCCGTCAGCAGAAAACGCCTGCACGAAAATATCGTTATAGCCGGCTGATTTTCGCGCCGGCAGATCTCCGGACGACGCCTCGCCGGCAAATATTCCTGCCATGACAATGGTGCCGTTGTCGGTCGCCGTCACGGCGAAAGCCTCGTCGCTGGCGCTGCCGCCAAACCGGCGTGCCCAGATAATGTCGCCGTCGGCACTGAGTTTGAACAGGAATGCATCGCGTGATCCTGCGCTTGCCAGCTTGTGGCCAACGCCGTTCTCTGTGTATGGAATGACATCCTGGAACGTGCCGGCCAGCAGTAAATTACCGTCGCCATCCGTCGCGAGGGCGCGACCGGAATCGGCTTTCGTGCCACCAAAGCGCCGGGCCCACACGGTGTTCCCGTTCGCATCGACACGTGCCAGGAAGATATCGGCATTGGCACGGCCCGGTGCCTGCAATACCGGCCCCGGTTCGGTGCCCAGGGTCTTGGAGAAAAAGCCGGTAACAGCGACATCTCCTCCCGGCAAGGCCGTAATTGCCCGGGGTTGATCGTTCTTCTGCGTTACACCGAAGTGCGTGACATACTCCGGCGTGCCGTCTGCGCGGTAACAGGACACGAATATGTCGCTGTATCCACCCGAATCCAGAGTCAGCGGCCGCGCCCTGGTGCCAAAATCCGCGGTAGCGATGAAAGTGCCGGTAATACAGGCGCGGCCATCCTCCAGCCCGGCTATACCGAACACCGAATCGACATTGGCGCCACCGACCTGCACCGCCCAGGTTTCTTCCTGGCTGCAACCGGAGAAAACGAGCAGAAACAGTGCCGACAGGGCAAAACGAATCATGAGCATCTGAAAAACCTGGCCGAAGAACATTCGGCGGCAGTGTAGCAGCCCGTTTACGACAGAACACCGGGGGTTTTCCCTGATACACGCCGTGGTATTTCGCCCACCGGCGAAAAAAACACCTTACGCCGGCGCTGCCGACGGCTCGCTCTTGTTGATCAGTACCCGGCGCGCGTACGGGATCTCTATGTCGTTGGCATCAAATGCATCCTTGATGCGTTTACGCAGGTCGCGTTCCACCGGCAGGTGACACCCCGGTTTCACACGGGTAACGGTGCGAATCATCATGTCCGACTCGCCGAAGTTATCCAGCCCCTTCACTGAAGTCGGCTCCAGCACCATGTCATTTTCTGCCTGCAGCTGCTTGCCGGTGTTTTTCAGCACCTCAAACACCTTATTGAGATCTGACTCGTATGCCACTCCAACCTCGACTACCGCGTTAGTAAATTCCTTGGAGTAGTGTATGAGATCGTTGATCTGGCCATTACGGATAATATGGTGGCGGCCAGCGTTATCACGAATCCGGGTGGTACGTAAGTCTATGGATTCGACTCGCCCCTCGGCCTCCTCGATACGCACGAAGTCACCGACCAGAAAGTGTTCTTCAAACAGTATAAAAAAGCCCGACACCATATCGTTGATCAGGTTCTGGGCACCAAGTCCAACTGCCAGCCCGGCAATACCTGCACCGGCGAGGATCGGCGTGGGATCGATACCGAAGATCTTTAGTATCATCACGCCGGCAATAAAATAAATTGCATAGGTGACGATACTGCCAAACAGTGGTACCAGGGTGGCACGACGTTGCTTTTGCTGCGGTGTTAACCCGGCTGCGCGGAGCATTGTTTCTTCCAGCAGAAACACTGCGAGCTCTTTGACGACGCGCGCCATGAAGACAATGCCGATTACCTGGATTACGCGCGGGCCCCATTCAGCAAGATTGGCAATGGCCTCGACCTGCATAATTACCAGCGTTGCGACCGTGACCATAACTACGTATTCGATACTGCGGCGTAACACGGGAACCAGCGGCCGCAGACGATCATAGGTATCAGTAAAACGTGTCCTCGCGACATAGGATTTGCCGACCGCATCGACACTGTCGACCAGGGCACCAACCGCCCGCCAGATCAGCACGCCGACCGAGATAATCAGGAATATCCGCAATGTCAGCAGGATTGCAGCCGGTACAGCTGCGGGCAAACCCAGCCATGCTGCGGCAACGGCAAAAACCGTCAGCCAGACGCTGACGGTGATGGTCAGCTGCAGGCTGCCAAAAAGCTTCTCGATTGCCTCGTCGTTGGCGCGCAGGTTGTCCAGGTTTTTAGCCTTGCCGCACAGAAACGCGACCAGGCGACGCAGGTAACGCAGCAGCACGGCAGCCAACACAACCAGAGCAGCAGCCTTGGCGGCCGCCATGGCGGTAGTTACCCAGAATTCACGTGGAATGCTGCGAAACAACTCCACACTGTGGTCAGGCAAATAGTGACCGAGATACATCCAGTAAAGATTAATACCGACGATTGCCAGCGAGCCGATTACAGCCAGAAAAATCAGCAGTCGTCGCAGGTTCTTTTGCAACAGGCCGGCGATGCCGCCAGCGCCAGCCAGAGCGGGCGTTGCAACGATCACTGCCGTTACACGCCCGACAATGAAATTGAGGATGACAAAGACGGCGATCAGAGCAAGCACTTCGCCAGAAATAGTTGCGATGTTTATCAGGAGTGCCTGTAATTCTGGCGTGAGGTTCATTCATCCGGCTCCGGCAGGCGTGAAATGATCGAGATTATGGCACAGCGCGATACACGAACGACCGCGAAAAACACGCCTGTAGCCGGAGGGTTCGCTACCGCTTCAGGCGTTGGCGACCGACAATGGCTGTGCGAGCGTTTCCCGTATTAGCACGGCCAGGTCAGCGATAACAAATGGCTTTTGCACCAGCGGATAATCGATGCCCGTGACGCCACTTTGGAGCACGACGTCTTCGGTGTAGCCGGACATGAATATGACCCGCATCGACGGCCGGTGACGGAGTATGGCATCCACGAGTTCGCGGCCATTGAGTCCCGGCATGATGACATCAGAAAGAATCAGGTGGATTCGTTCCGGATACTCGCCACTGATTCTCAATGCCTCGTGTCCGTCGGCAGCGCTAATCACCTTGTACCCCAGTCGACCAAGCGCTCCAGCGGTCAGCCGACGGATTTGCTGTTCGTCTTCCACCAGCAGGATGGTTTCATCGCCGCGGGCTGGCTGCGAGCGGGGCGTTACGTCATCTTCCGGCTGCCTGCTGCCCTCTGCTGGCAGCAAAATGGTGATCTCGGTTCCTTTGCCGGGCTCACTCCGAACCCGAAATTCACCACCGCTTTTCTTCACTATTCCGTGGGCGCTGGATAAGCCCAGGCCAGTACCCCGGCGTCGGCCCTTGGTAGTAAAGAACGGTTCGAACATCTTTTCCTGCACATCGCTGTCCATACCGATACCGGTATCGGCGACGGTGACAGCCCAGCGTTCACCGCCCGCTTCAGCCACAGTGATAGTCAACTTGCCACCGTCGGGCATGGCATCACGCGCATTGATCACAAGATTCATGATTACCTGCTCCAGTTGTGCCGGGTCGGTATGCACTACCGCCGCATCGTCGCTGCACAACGCCACCAGCTCAATCTGTTCACCTATCAAGCGGCGCAACATCTGCTCCATGCCCTGCACCAGCTGATTGAGGTCAACCGATTGAAAATCCATTGGCTGGCGCCGGGCGAAAGCCAGCAAACGGCGCGTCAGGGAAGCAGCCCGCTCAGCCGACTTTTCGATTTCCTTCGCCTCGAACTGGTGTTCTTCAGGCAGCGAGTTGAGCAGCAGTTCGGTATTGCCCTGAATCGCTGTAAGCAGATTATTGAAATCGTGCGCTACGCCCCCGACCAGCTGGCCCAGTGCTTCGACGCGCTGCATTTGCTGCACACGATGCTCGGTTTCACGCAGCTCGTGCTCCATCTCGATATGCCCGCGCAGGGTTTTCTTTATCATGTCGACTATGCGCCAAACCAGAACCGCGCTGATAAGACCGATGGTCAGTATCAGCAAGCTCAGTAGTCTCAGCCGCCGCTCGCTGCTGGCGGTAACCCGGGCTATTTCCGTATCCACTTCCATGCTATGCAAGCGACCATGCTGGCGAACGTTCAGCCGCAGCACACCGAGGAGTTTGCTCAGATCAATGTTGTCATCGCCGGACTGGACCGCAACCGAGAATCGTTCAAACAGCTTTTCGATACGTTGAGTTACCGGGTCAGCTTCATGATCTCCTGCCGCGTGATGCAGTTCGTGCAGTTCGGCGAGGTCGGCTTCGATCTCGTATAGCAAGCCTGCCGTCTTGCCGGAATGGATGCCTGCCGAGTCGGTGACTATGCGGGCGATATCCTCCACTTTTTCCTCGAGTTCGACGATTAACGCTACTACCGGCAGATGAAATTCCTGCATACGTTGCTGGTTTTTTCGGGTAGCAGCCGCGTCGATATAGAAGAAACCAAGCGTCGCCAGCGCAGTGATAGTGAGAACCGCGACAAGCGTGTACGCATAGCGGATGATCCGCTCGTAGCTTTCCGGCAGCCTGCTCACCGCGAGGTCTTCATTCTGCCGGGCTCCAGCGCTTCGGCTGCAGCGCGTACCTCGTCAAAATCACGGTCGTGGGCCGGGAGAAAGCCGCTGGCCCGAAGCCTGGCAAGTATCGCTGCGTGGCTTTCCTGCGTCCGGTCGAGAGCCAGGAACGCATCGCGCAACGTTTCGCGCACCGGCCCGGCTACTGCCGTGCTGGTGGCCCAGACATAGTCCGGAAATGGTGGCGTGGTCTGCAGAATCCTGACCGCATCAGCCGAAAGACGTCCGTCAGCAAACATGCTGTCGATAATGACGCTGTTGGCCACAGCGATATCCACGACCCCGGAACTAACTTTCGCAGCACTCTTGTCATGCGCCAGACTGTACTCCACGCTGGCGAAGAACGATTCCGGCGAAATGCCATCCTGCAGCAAAAAGTAACGCGGCATCAGGTGACCGGAAGTTGACAGTCGCGGGCCAAAGGAAAAGCGCTTGCCGGCGAAGTCCGCAACAGTCTCGCCCTGCGCGGCCGCCGCAACGATGTAGTAGCTGGTGAAACGCAGGTCGGTGTCTCGCATTACCAATGGAACAGCGCCAACCGATGCCGAAGCCTCGACAAATGTGAGCCCGCCAAACCAGGCGAGATCGAGTTCACCCTGAATGAAACTTTCCAGAAGTTCCGCGTAGCTCGAGTGGATTATAAGTGCAAGCTCCAGACCGGTTACCTGATTGAGGTATTCGATCAGCGGCTGATACTGGCCGATAAGCTGTTCGCGTGACTGGTCCGGCAGGACGCCAACGACCAGAGGACCGCTGTTTATTCGCTCCACTGGTGCGGCCGGGTCCTCACAGCTCGCCAGCGCGAGCAATATACACAGCGCGGTTGCTACTCTCCTGAGCACTTATTCCTTTTATCCCGGGACGATCCCCGCTACGCCCTGGACAGAATCGTACCACTAAACAACGCACACTCGGCGACCTGGACCACCACACTCCGCGGCGAGCCCGGCCGTTTCCTGGTGAGCCTTGAGCGCAGCGCTCAGCCAGGTGCCGGAGCGTCCGAGCCGCCCCCGTAACGATGCCCCCGAGGCCTCAGGATGGCGGAAAAAGGCCGGTCTTCAAGCGGTTTGAGCACTGGCCTGGTCTTTTTTTTCAACTAAGCTTTGACCAATGGCAACCGATGTTAGAAAAATTGGCATCATCGGGGCGGGTGTAGCGGGCCTCATAACCGCCAAGTCGTTCCTGGAAGAAGGCTTTGATTGCGAGGTTCTGGAGCGTAAGGGTTCACTCGGTGGAGTTTGGGAGAACGGCTACCATTCGTTACGGCTGCAACTGCCGAGGGAATCTTACGAATTTCTGGACTGGCCGATGCCAGCGTCGTTTCCAAAGTTTCCCTCATGCGACCAGATAGTCTCTTACCTCAAACCAGGCTTCGGCGCCGGGCCGCAGGACCAAGTCAACCACTACGCTGGATCGCTGGCGGCAAACCAGCCATTAGTGCCGCGGCAGCCAGCAGGCGGCTTTAACGCACCTGTCGGGTGCGCAGTCCTTGTTGCGCATGGCCTGCTGGTGGCGGCAGCTCTTCATACTGACTCGAAGCCCGGCCCCTGCGGCGGTACAATCTGTGGCTGGGGAAGAGCCGTCAAGCCATGAGCGAGCTGGAAGACTACGATGCCGAGTTCTATGCGCTGGAAAAGCGCATTGGCCGGCTTGCGATCGCAACCGGCGTGGACCTGACACGGCCAGACCAGGTGCTTGCCCTCAGGAAGGAAAACTATGCCTTGCTCGGATACGGCGACAAACACACTTATCACCTGTTGCATGAGCTATTCCTGCTGCGGGACTATCTGCAGGCACACTGCATAAGTGAACATGGTGCCCAGGAATGCCGACGCCTGCTGGAGCACGCCGACGCGCGCCTGCGCAAACGCGGCTTCCACTTCTGATTTTTGCACCGGTCATTGGTATGGCTCCTTGCCACGCCGTTCAGGTGGCACTCTGAGTGACTATAATCAGGGCATTGCCGGAACGTTTTCATGTGTGTCGATAAACAAACAACCGGACTTGCGCCGGACTCATCACACTCGTCGCCGATTGATGCGCGACAGTTGAAAGAAACCATTGCCGCACTGCGCAGGCAGCTGGAATCAATGGAAGCTGGCGGCCAGGAACGTATACAGCATGCCGTTGCCGAAGCGGCCAGCGAAATAAAACAACTCAAGGCAACAATCTCTGCCCAGCGTAGCCAGCTGGAACAGGTACGACACCGCGAGCAGAAGGATGCGCAGGAGAAGCTGCAGTCTGCCAACATGGAAAAAACCCAGCTGAAGCAAACGGCCGCCTCTTTACGCGACCGGCTGGAAAGCCTGCAGCAGGAGATGCTGCAAAACATCCAGGCGCAAGCGGCCAGGCACAATAAGGAATCAAAACAGCAACAGTCGGCGATACTGGCACTGCGTGACCAGCTCGACGCTCTTAATGCTGACAAGCGTGCCGGGCTGACTGCCTTGCGCACCGAAGCCGACCTCGAGATCTCGCAGCTGCAACAGATGGCTGCGCAGCTGCGCGACGAATTGCAGCGCCTCGAAGTTATTAAAGACGACGAATTGCGCGAGCAACAACGCGTCGCGCAGGAAGAAATAGCTCATTTGAAGCAAACCATCATCGCCCTTCGAGAAAAACTACAGCAGGCAGGTTGAGTCATGGATCGGGAATCCCGAAAGCAGAAGAAATCAGCACAGGTCGAAGGCCAAGCCGGGACCGCCGCCGATAAAGACATCATGCTGCAGCGTGCCGGCAAGAAACTGCGTCAGGCGGAGATGCTGCTGGATGTATCACGGCGGGTTGCCGCCATCGAAAATCTCGATGACGTATTGACAACCCTGATTGACATTGCCACTGAGGAACTGGATGCCGAGCGCGGATCCTTATTCCTTAATGACCCGGATACCGGTGAGCTTTACTCGCGTGTAGCGCAGGGTGAACTTTCGCGCGAGATCCGGGTGCTGAATACGTCAGGAATAGCCGGCGCCGTATTCAGTAGCGGCGTCGGGGAAATAATTGAGAATCCCTACGACGATCCGCGCTTTAACCGCAACGTCGACGCGCAAACCGGCTTCAAAACCGAAACGATTCTGTGTGCGCCGCTGAAAACCATGCGTGGCGAAGTGATTGGCGTCTCCCAGATACTCAACAAGAAAAACGGCGCATTCAGCGAGGACGACCTGGTGCTGCTGGAAGCAATCACCACCCAGGCATCGGTTGCACTGCAGAGCTCCCAGTTTGTTGAGCACGTCAAGAAGACTCGCCAGAAAGAGATGGAATTTCTCGACCTGGTAGCCGACATCACGTCGGAGCTGGAACTGGGCCCCCTGCTGAATCGCGTGATGACTGAGGCCACGCGTATGCTGCAGGCTGAACGCTCGACGCTTTTCCTTAACGACGAAAAAACCGGCGAGCTGTTTTCGCGCGTGGCCATGGGCGACTCGATCGGCGAGATCCGGCTGCCAAACACCGCCGGCATCGCCGGCGCTGTATTCACCAGCGGCGAGACTATTCATATCCCGCATGCCTATGCCGATCTGCGATTTGACCCTTCGTTTGACAAGAAGACCGGTTATTTCACCCGCTCTATCCTGTGCGTGCCGGTAATCAACAAGGATGGCAAGCGTATTGGTGTAACGCAGATACTGAACAAGCGCGGTGGGCCATTCACAAAGGCCGATGAAACCCGCCTGAAGGCGTTTACCGCGCAGGTATCGATCGCGCTGGAGAATGCCAAGCTGTTCGAAGACATCCAGAACATGAAAGATTACAGCGAGGGCATGCTGCACAGTATGTCGAACGGCGTAATCACCATCGACGGCGAGGGCAAGATCGTCACCTGCAACGACGCCGGCCTGACCATACTGGGCGTTACCGAACAGGACGTGATCAATGTGCAGGCGCCTGACTTTTTTGTCGATGCCAACGCCTGGATCTGGGACAAGGTGCTGTCGGTGGAAGAGTCACAGCAATCCGACATCGTGATGGACGCAGAGCTGCAGTTCAACGACAACACCATTTCGGCCAACGTCAGCGTGCTGCCCCTGATGAGCTCGAACAACGAAAACCTCGGGGCAATGGTGCTGATCGAAGATATCAGCTCCGAAAAACGCATGAAATCGACCATGGCCCGCTACATGGATCCGGGCGTGGCCGATCAGCTGATGGGTTCGGGTGAAGACATACTCGGTGGCAAGAGCTCCGAGATCACGGTGCTTTTTTCTGACATTCGCAGCTTTACCACCATCACCGAGGCGCTTGGCCCGCAGGGTACGGTGCAGATGCTGAATGAATACTTCACCATCATGGTGGACTGCATCACCCGCGAAGGCGGCATGCTGGACAAGTTTATCGGCGACGCCATCATGGCCGGCTTTGGCATTCCGGTACCGCACAACGACGATGAAGACCGCGCCGTGCGTGCCGCCATCGCAATGATCGTCGAGCTGTGGGAATGGAACGTCACCCGCGTTGAGCAGGGCCTGGACCCGCTGGATCACGGCGTCGGCCTGAACACCGGCACCGTCGTTTCAGGCAACATTGGCTCGCCCAAACGCATGGATTACACGATGATCGGCGACGGTGTAAACCTGGCGGCGCGGCTGGAAAGCGCCTGCAAGCAGTATTCGGCACGAATACTGATAAGCGAGTTTACCAAGGCAAAACTGCGCGGCACTTATCGCATCCGTGACGTCGACCTTGTTGTCGTCAAGGGCAAGACCAAGCCGGTAGGTGTTTACGAAGTGCTCGACTATCACAACGAACAGACGTTTCCCAACCTGATGGACAACGTCAATTACTTCAACGAAGGCGTGCGGCAGTACCGCGCTGGCAACTGGGAAAAGGGCATTGCCAATTTCCAGGAAGCGCTGAAGGCCAGCCCCGCTGACGCCCTGTCGACGACCTACATCGAACGCTGCAAGTACCTGCAGCAACACCCGCCGGA
>JABDJB010000026.1 GCA_013003425.1 Gammaproteobacteria bacterium
CCGGCCGGATTTGCGTGTATCCCGACACGCAGACCGGACGGGTCGCGGAGCGACTCCTGTTGCGAGGCCGCAGGCCGAGGCCTGCATGCGCTCGGGCGTTCGCCGGGGCGAAGCTGGCGCTTCGCCTATCTCCGCCTCACCCTCTCACCCCGACCAATTTTGCGCGTAATTACACGCGTAAATAAAATCCGTCGCTTCAGCGACACTGCCGTGAGGCCGCAGGCCGAGCCGTGTATTTACACACGCAAATTGAATCGGTCGCGAAGCGACGCAATCGCCCGAAGGGCGCTCCTGCGCGTATTTACACACGCAAATCGAATCGGTCGCGAAGCGACACCAAAACTATCCGCCGTTGCTTCGCAACTGCTAGCGTCACTCCGGCGTTAGCCATGTTTTCTTGAGTAAGCTAACACCGGCACCGTTTCGTTGGCACCGTTCCCCGGCTTTCCCGAGCAGTGCCATGCGCTGAACGTGCGCACGCGAATCAGTCAGTACTGTTGTTGCGTTTTCGTCTCGTTATTGAGGCACCGAAACTGGCGGAAACGGGCAGTAATGCAGCTGATCAGGTGTGGCAAGGAAACCAACGATTATTCCATGCACAATCTCACAGACATGGCGACCCTCTCTGCTGCAGAGCATTTTTTCCTCGGCGGTTCATATCAAAGAATAGTCACTGGAAGGTCGAATGCAGCCGAATACTGCGGAGCATCACCAATTCGGTAAGCCCTGATTGATCCACGCGAAGCAGCGGCGTACGTTCTCAGTATGGGCAGATGAGGGGCGCAGCGTACGCCTTGAGGAGACACTGTAATGACACGCTCAACTTTTGCCGCCGCAATCATTGCCGCGGTGATCTTCAGCATTTGTCTTTCTATTCCCGGCCAAGCGGCGGTGCCCGACAGCCTGAGTTACCAGGGCTATCTCGCTGATGCATCGGGCTCACCCGTCAATGGAGTATCGACGATCACATTTTCGATCTATAACGTGCCGATAGAGGGTATTCCACTATGGACGGACATGCAGACCGTTCCTGTGGATCAGGGGTTATTCTCGGTCCTGCTCGGAAATCCGCTGAATCCGTTTCCTCCAGGCACGTTCGACGGCCCATTGTGGATAGGTATTACCGTGTCGGGTGATGCGGAGATGGTGCCACGGCGACAACTTACCAAAGTGAGTTACGCGTTCGAGGCAGACGACGCTTCGACAGTTCAAGGGCTTGGTCCCGAAGCTTTGCAGGGAGCAACGGGGCCTCCCGGACCTCCGGGTCCGCCGGGTGCCGATGGTGCCCAAGGCCTGACCGGTCCTGAGGGTCCGCAAGGCCTGACCGGTCCTGAAGGTCCGCAAGGCCTGACCGGTCCGCCGGGTGCCGATGGTGCCCAGGGCTTGCCCGGTCCTGAGGGTCCACAAGGCCTGACCGGTCCGCCGGGTGCCGATGGTGCCCAGGGCTTGCCCGGTCCTGAAGGTCCGCAAGGCCTGACCGGTCCGGAGGGTCCACAAGGGCCGGCCGGTCCTGAAGGTCCGGCGGGTCAAGGTATCGAGGCGTGCCCGTGCTGGATGTTGTTTCAATTGGTAAACGCAACAGAGGTGGATTTGAACGGATGCCTCGTGACCCGCGGTACCGGAACCCTTTGGAGGACTGCTGCACCAACACCGGCCTTCCAGGTTCTTTTGCAGCCGGGATTTCCGGAGGCATGTCTTGGTCCGCAAGGATTTTCAGATACCATCAACTTCGGTGAGAGTCTGCAGTGTGTCCAGGACATTGTTACTGCGTTCGCCCCGTGTATTTTCGATAGCAGCCTTTCTTCCGCGGCGTTGGTGAAGAGTTCCGCCGAGGATTTCGACGGTGACGAAATTCTTGACGGTAACGACAACTGCGCAACTATCGGTAATGCTGACCAGCGTGACACCAATAACGACGGCATCGGCAATGCCTGTGATCCTGATCTCAACAACGACTGTATTGTGAATCTGCTGGATCTTGCGATGTTCAGGACGGTGTTCCTCACCGATGATGCTGACGCAGATCTCAACGGTGATGGTGCGGTCAACCTGCTTGACCTGGCGATAGCGAGAACGTTCTTTCCCAGTGAACCTGGACCAAGCGCCAGCGGTTGCACAGCAGCTTATTAGCGGCGCATCAGGCACGCCGCAGGCCGAGCCGCGTAACGGGCCGAGCGTGCGTGCGGCGCTTGGCACGAAGCCGACGCTGTGCGGATCGCCTGTCGGTCAGGTCGGTCTCATCTTCGGTATTGGCCGCCTGGAGTCGCGTTCTGGCGCCGGCACCGGCCAGTGCCTGTTTGAAAGTATTGGCCGTCGCAGCGTCCATACTCTCACCGAGAAAAACAGGTTGCCCGAGAGATAACGCTGCCTGCAATTCGGCGTCGAAGTTAAACAGTTCCTCGAGTGCGTGTCGGACATCATCCGACACATGCCCGGGCTCTACCTCGCCCTCGAATATTAGATTAAAGCGTGCTGTGTTCATGTTTGCATAGTTCGCCGGCCTGATTACGCAGATATTCTGATGCGGCAGGCCGGTAAATTCCGGGGTGCAGGTGACATTCCAGTCATTTTTCCGCACCACCCAACTCTTCAAGGCAAACCCTCTGCAGCCTGACCACAAGAACTGGGTGAATACGGCAACCGTCTCTGGGTGATTACCCTCATGGCAGACAGGTGGAGTGCTCACGACAATACGCCGTGACAATAACGCCGGAGACGGTCCATGAGAATCTGTCTGCCATTTCTGCTGGCGCTGCTGCTGATGCCGGCCTCGTTCGCGTCGGCGGGACCGTTGCACCCGGTCGCTGCCAGCCTGCAGGCCGCCGGGATCGACGCCAGGGACCTGAAGGCGATTGGCTACGTGGAAAATGCGCACGGCCAGATCGATGAATGGTCAGACCGCATCATTGCCCGCCTGCAGCAGGGCATGGACGCGCGGGGCAACAGCCCGATCGTCGATGGTCGGGCACGCTTTCAGGTGCAGAAACTCCGCGTCACCTACGCCGGATACACCCGCAACAAAGCCCTTATCGACGCCATCAACCTGCTGGCCGCCGCCCACGAACGACGCCTGGACGCAGTCGACGAGATGTTACGCAGCGGGGTTGACGAACAACGTTATGAAGCGACGAGCGACGAAGTCGATGAACTGATCGCCGCCATCAGAAACTGGAGATCGAAACAATGAATCAGCTCAGAAATTTTTCAGCTGCTGTGGCCCTTATAAGCTGTTGCTCAGCTGCATATGCCGCAACGCCGCCAGTCGGCACGGTATCTGAGGCATCGACCACCGTGATGTGGACCGGCGCCCCGAGTTCGTCAAATCCGGCGGCCTGTGACCCGTCCAGTTGCGACACCTTCGAATTGACCATCGTGCCGCCGTCCTATTCGCCGTACAAGGTGATTATCGAGATGGATTCGACCGGGCCCACGCCTGACCAGGACGATTACGATATGCAGGTGTTCGATCCTGCCGGCAACCAGGCCGGCAGCTCCGGCTCATCGGGCTCGAACGAAAAAATTGCCTTGTTCAATCCTCCAGCCGGCACTTACGAGGTCGTGGTGCAGGCATGGGCGACAACCGCACCGCTCTCGAGCTATGCGGCCACCGCAATGCTCATCAATGCTGCGGAGGCTCCGCTGCGGGCGTCTCCCCCACCGAATGAACGTTCAATATTTGCGACACCGACGCTGATGGACTCGCAGCTCCATACCGGTGAGCCTTCGATCGACGTGTCGCCGGTGCTGCCGGCGGACGGTAGCCGCCCGCTCGTTATAGGCGATGCCCCGTGGGGCACTTCGAACGCGACCAGTCTGTGGTGGCGCAGCCGTGACGGCGCCCACACGTTTGAGCTGGTGCAGGATCCGCTGGCTGCACCGCGCCCGCGTCCGTGCGAGGAGATCGACGGTGGCGGCGATTCCGACACAGTCATCGATCGCAACGGTCAGATCTACGTCAACGACCTGGCCGCCTTGATCAATATCACTGTCGGTAACTCAGGCGACGATTTTCAGACGATGAGTTGCACCAAAGTGGATGGCACCAATCCGCTGCAGCCGATCCAGGACCGGCAGTGGATCGTGGCCTCACCGTTCGCCGACGGCACCGGCCCCAATATCGATGCCTACATTACATTTCGTCGCGGCCTGATCGGCGGCAACCCGCTGACAGAAACGGCTATTCAGATTTATGCCACTACGGATGCCGGAGCAACCTACGATCCGGTTGGCGAGATTACAGACTTCTTTGGCTTCTCGAACAACAAGGTGTCACAGACCGGCAATCCAGTAGTGGATCCGATCGACGGCACCCTGTATCAGGCCTATTACCTGGGAAGCGTGGCCAAGGTCGGTCGTTACGACCCGGTAGCCAACACTTTCGATGCGCTGACGGTCGCGAACCGCGACAGCGACGTCGGCAACGTGTTCACGACGCTAGCCATCGACACAGACGGTAATCTTTATTACGGCTGGATTGAGGGCGGCTCCTTTGACGTGCACGTTGCGGTGTCGACCGACCGCGGCGACACCTGGTCCTCGCCCGTGCGGGTGAATCTGCCCGGTGATTCTGATCTCGCGGTCAATCCCTACATGGTTGCCGGATCGCCGGGACGCGTCGCGATCCTGTACAACGCGACCGCCGATGCGCCCAGCCCCGATGGCGCGGATGGCCAGGTCTGGGACCTGTACCTGTCACAGTCGCTGAACGCTCTCGACCCCCAGCCGGATTACATCCAGTACAAGGTGACCGATACACCACTGCACTTCAATGCAATTTGCACCAGCGGTCTGGGCTGCAACCTGTCGGTGCCGGAGGGCGATCGCTCGCTGCTCGAGTTCAACGAGGTTGATATCGACGAGAGCGACGGATCGATGGTATTCATCTTCGCCGACAACGGGCGGCACGCGCAGGCACCAGTCGATCCTGCCACTGAGATTCCGCAGCCATACATCATGTCGACGCGACAGATCGCCGGAGCATCGATGCTGGCAGGAAAAACCATCAACAACACGCTGCCACGCATGAACCAGGTCACCGATCCGCTGGGCGATGCAACTTATCCGAAGGCCGGCACAGCGGAGGGTCCGACTCATCCGGCGCTCGACCTGCTGGCCAGCAACCTGGGAGCCACCACCGATGGCGTCCTGGTTACGCTCAACGTTGCCGACCTGAGCAACCTGAACGCAGCGCTGAACCCAACCTACGGCGTCGGCGATCCGCGGATCACCCAGAAGGCGCTGTGGGTCACGCGCTTCGAGGTGGTCCACGAAACGGCGGGCGGAACGCGCGAAGAGGTGTACACGGCCGGCATGGAATTCAACCTCGGCGATACGTCACCGACCTGCTTTTACGGGCCGGTTGGCGTGGCACGCAACGCCAGCGGCAGCATCAAGCGCTCGAACTACAGTAGCGCCGATGGCACCGTGGTTGCGGGCGACTGCCGCCTCGGGAACAGCATCGTTATCGAAGTGCCCTACGCAGCGATGGGTATCGATCCCGCGCTGAATCCACATCCGGCGTTTCGCTCTGTTGTGGCTTTCGCACTGGCCCAGCCTGAGGCCGAGCTCGATGGCATGCCGGTCGCGAGTTACTTTAACAACCAGCGCACGGTCGACGCCACGCGGTCATACGACTGGTCGCCCAACGATTTCGACATTGACGGCATCAGCAATTCTGCTGACAACTGCCCGGTCACCTTCAATCCGTCACAGGCGGACACCGATCTGGACGGTATTGGCGACGGTTGTGATAACTGCTCGGCAATTTCCAACGCAGATCAGTGTGATACCAACAGTGATGGCTACGGCAACCTTTGCGATGCCGACCTGACCAATGACGGCATAGTCAACACCTTCGATCTTGCGGTCATGCGAACGGATTTCGGCAATCAGGGCCCCGGGGAGGACGCTGACCTGGACTGCAACGAGGTCGTTAACACCTTCGACCTGGCGATCATGCGCGAGCAGTTTGGCGGCCAGCCCGGACCCAGTGGCCTGATCGACTAAAGCGGACGGGCTCCTCCTCCCCCCCTCTTTCAGGAGGAGCCCTGCCCCTTTTCCCGCGAATGGCTGGCAGGCGGCGCGGAGCCGCGCCGCCTTGCCTGCCAACGCGCGGTCAGACACCTCACAGCGGCTCACACCCCTCGCCCTTACCGCACTGCTATGGCCCGCTGAGACACCGGCTGCCCGTAGCTCGCCACTTTATGTAACCAACGGGTGCGTCAGCTCGCATTGACGGTTACGCTACACTGGCCGTCACGGCGTTCGTGATCACTCAGTCCGGTTTATAAATGGCAAATACCACCACACCCTTCCTGTCGGTAATCGCACCGTTGTACAACGAAGAGCTGAACGTGGGGCGGCTGCATGAGGCAATCGTTGCAGCCCTCGATCACTCGCGTTTTGCCGGGCACTACGAGCTGGTGTTTGTCGATGATGGCAGCACCGACGCGACTTACGCGCGGCTCGAAGAACTGGCCGCGATCGATCCGCAGGTAAAGGTCGTCCGGTTTCGTCGTAACTACGGCCAGACACCGGCCATGGCGGCCGGCATTGATCACGCCTCTGGCAAAATACTGGTTACGATGGATGGTGATCTCCAGAACGACCCGCGTGACATCGAAAAGCTCGTAAGCTGTGTCGAAACCGATGCCGATATTGCCGTTGGCTGGCGCTTTGACCGCCAGGACAAACTCATTACCCGCAAGGTGCCGTCACGGATTGCCAACTGGATCATCGGCAAAGTCACGGGTGTTCCAATCAAGGACAATGGCTGCTCGCTGAAAGCCTATCGCAGCTCCGTCATCAAAAAAGTGCCGCTGTACAGCGACATGCACCGCTTCATACCCGCCCTCAGCTCGATAACCGGCGCCCGGATCACCGAGTGCAAAGTCCGTCACAACGCCCGGGAGTTTGGCGAGTCCAAATACGGCCTGTCACGAGTCTACAAAGTCATCTTTGACCTGCTGTCGATAAAAATGATCACCGCGTTTGCCTTCCAGCCTTTGCTCTGGTTCAGCCTGCTTGCGCTGCCATTCGTGCTGCTTGTGCTCGCATCTCTGGCGTGGGTCACCGCAATCTGGTCCTCAGGCGCGGGCGCCTCTATTGTCCTGCCCAGTGGCGTACTGATTGTCTCCCTGAGCGCCGCGGTTTTCCTGGTGGTCTGCGGGGTGATCAGCGAACTGATTACCAGGTCATCGGGCAGGCGCCCCGGTGATATGGCAATACTGACGGCACTTGATTCGGCAGCGGAGAAATAGCGTGCTTAACGACCTGACCGTCATTGTCACCATTGCTTCACGCCGACACGGCAACATGGACGAGGTATTTGCCGCTTACGACGAAGCGCTGCGCCCGCACGTGCAGGACCTGAGCTATGTATTCGTGGTCGACGGTGGTCATGACGCCGCAGCGACTGCGCTCGATGCAATAGCCGCAAGCAATCCTGCCGTGCGGGTGATCAAGCTCAATCACGCCTTTGGCGAGAGCACCGCATTATCCATCGGCTTCGATGCCGCCGATTCCGAGTGGCTGCTGACGTTGCCGCCATACCTGCAGATCGAGCCAGCCAGCATGCACAAGCTTCTCGACCAGGCCGGCTCGCACGACCTGCTCTCCGCCCGCCGCTGGCCGATCCGTGGCCACCTGCTCAACCGGATAAGCAACAAGCTGTTCAATCGCGCCGTTCTTGCCATGACCGGGCTGCCGTTTCGAGACCTGGGCTGCGGCGTCAGGCTGCTACGAAAAACTGTTTCAACAGAGGTTCCCGTTTACGGCGCGCTGCACAGGTTCCTGCCTATCACTGCCAGCCAGCGTGGATTTAGCTGTGTCGAAGTCAGCCTGCCGCAGGCACAGCAGGATAAAGAGCTGCGGGTGCACGGTCCGTCGACCTATATCAAGCGGCTGATCGACCTGCTGACCGTATTTTTCCTGGTCAAGTTCACCAAGCGACCGTTGCGTTTCTTCGGTATGGCCGGATCGGTTTCAATCGCTGCCGGTGTCGCGGTACTGGCATTGACAATATTCCAGCGGCTGGTGATGTCCATGGCCCTGGCGGACCGACCGCTCATGCTGCTCGGCCTGGTGCTGGCCGTTTTGGGTGTACAGCTCTTTGCTGTAGGACTGGTGGGCGAACTGGTAATCTTCATGCATGCACGCGAACTCAAGGAATACACCGTGCTCAAGACGCTTAACCTTGAGCAGGCCACGGATGACGAAGACCGGCCGGGCCGACAGGCTGGTTGATCTGCAGGCCCCGGGGCGCCCGGCTCCGCACCACCTTAACCAGCCATGTTCTTACTGATCGCCGGCCTGCTGCTGTGGTCGCTCGTTCACCTGTTTACGAGCGTCGCACCACAGCAGCGACAGCGATTGCGCGCGGGGCTCGGCGCGCAGGTTTATCGGGCTTTTTATTCGGCGCTGATACTGCTGTCCCTCGTCCTGATCGTATTCGGCTGGCGCAACAGCCCGCCAGTCTCTCTCTACGCCCCGCCAGGCTGGGGCTACCTGCTGACGCCGGTAATGATGCTGCTCGCCCTGGTGTTGCTTGTTGCTGCAAACGCACCAGGGCATATCCGCCAGATGTTGCGCCATCCAATGTTGACGGGTGTCGTCGTCTGGGCGCTGGCCCATCTGCTTGTCAATGGCGAGAGCCGCTCACTGTTTCTGTTCGGGACACTGGCCGTCTGGGCAATCCTGGAAATGCTTCTTATCAATCGTCGTGACGGACCACGACCTCCGGTAGCCGCAACCTGGTCCGCCGACATTGTTGCCGTGGCCGGCGGCATTGTGCTTTTCGCAGCACTCGGGTGGCTGCACCCGGTTTTTACCGGCAGGGCCGCACTGCCTTTCTAGCAACACGTAAACGGCCTGCAGGCGTATACTGGTCAAGCGCTAAGCGGTAATGGCCTCGCAATGCACCCGATCATGCAAGCCCTGCACGAAGACCACGTCAATGTGGCGCGCCTTCTCGAGCTGATCGAGGAAGCGCTGCACCACACCAGCCGTGGTGACCTGTCCAGGCTTGACCTGGCTCACCAGGCGATGCGCTACATGACCGCCTACCCCGACATTTACCATCACCCAACCGAGGACATCGTCTTCGCCGCTTTGGTGCGCCGGGCTCCGGAGACCCGACAGATCGTCGATCAGCTGTCGGCCGAGCACGAATTGCTGGGTAGCAGCGGCACACAGTTTCTGAGCTTGCTGACAGAGGCCCGCGCCGGGATTCCGGAATCACTGCCCGCCACCGGCGCGGCATACGTTGATACCCTGCGGGCGCACATGAACATCGAAGAAGGCCGGGTTTTTCCCATTATAAAGGTGGTCTTCGGCCACCACGACTGGGACACGCTCAACGAGCAGCTCGAGATCGCACGCGATCCACTGTTCGGGCCGCAGCTGAAGAGCAGCTACCAGCAGCTGGCGCGCGCGCTGACCGACCGCTGAGCAGTCGCTTCACGGCCGGCACAAAAAAGCCCCGCTCGAAGGCGGGGCTTTTGCGTTTTCGCAGGTACGAGGTTCAGCTGCGGCGACGCAACGCACCCAGGCCCAGCAGGCCGGATGCCATCAGCCACACTGCGGCTGGCACCGGGATAACCGCTGTTTCGCCAGTGACGCGAATATTGTCGATCTTGGCAAAGTCGCCCTCGCCGCCATCCAGCCAGAACGCCAGCCAGACTTCCGATTCACCAGCAGCGGCTGCCAGGTCAAACGTCGCGGTGGAAAAGTTGTTGTTTGGCCCGGCACGCAGCAGTTCGGTCCAGCCGCCGCCTTCCCAGTTCCAGACGCCGTCAGCCGGACCGCCATGGCTGGTCGGACGCAGGTCGATCTGGCCATTTACAAAACCGATTGGATGCCCTGCCGCAAGATCACCGACGAAGTAACCGACAACGAGCCGGTCGTACGAACCGGCGGAAAAAGTACGCCAGTCAAATGTCAGCGTAATGTCAGTGTACATGCTGGCATCAAAGCTGATCAGCAGGCCGCCATCGTCCTCGGCAATACCCACCGGTGAACCATTACTACTGCCGCCGTACTGCTGTACGCCGACGTCGTGAGCCGGCGTACCATTGTCCGGCGCCTCGAACCTGGCACCAAACCAGTCGTTGTCAGCACCAAAATTGCTGATGTCGGGTATACCGAAACGGCGTGGATCCGAACCGGAGTAACCGCTGGTAACGCCGTCGAAAGTTTCAGACAGGAGTGTTGCCGGAGTAGCTGCGGCACCGTGACTGAGTAAAATTGCCACCAGCCCGGTAACGGCCAGGATAAATCTCTTCATTATTATGTCCCTCGGGAAATATTCTTGTGTTTTTTAGCAGGCGTGTTTCCCACGCTCGTGTTCGCAGTTTACCGTAAATAAGTACCTGACTGACTTTGTCTTTACGCTCTTTTACCCTCTCGTGGTACAAATGTGACCACCTTTACACCTGGCCCAATACATATGAATCAATTTAGTACATTAGCGCTGCAGCGGCCGTCGCCCGGGACTGCGCTGCTGACGCTGAATCGTGCCGCTGCGCTCAATGCGATCAATTCATCCATGCGAAAAGAACTCGCAACTGTGCTGCGGCAGATGGCAACTGACGACAGCGTCCGCATTGTTGTTATCAACGGTGAGGGGCGCGCCTTTTCAGCCGGCGCCGACCTCAAGGATGATATCGAACAGCTCGACATCAATGAGGTACTGATGAACGAGTACAAACCGTCATTCGATGCCATCATCACCATGAACAAGCCGGTCATTAGTGTGGTAACCGGGCTGGCCGCAGGCATTGGCCTGTCGCTGGCGCTGGTCTGTGACCTGACGGTCATGGCCGACGATGCTTTTCTGCTTTGCCCGTTCAGCACCATCAGCCTGATTCCCGATGGTGGCGCCAATTTCCTGCTGGCACGCCAGCTCGGCTACCGGCGCGCCTACCAGATGGCAATCGAAGCTGAACGCCTCCCTGCCACTGAAGCGCTGCGCCTGGGACTGGTCAACCGGCTGGCACCGGCCGACCACGCACTCGAAGATGCGCTGGCATGGGCTGACGAACTGGCACAACGTGCACCGTTGGCATTGGCGCGGACAAAAGAAGCGATGCGTTTTGCGCTGGGCCACACATACGATGAAACCTATCGCAGGGAAGCTGAACTACAGGCGGCCTGTTTTGCCAGTGACGATTTCAGCGAAGGGCGATCCGCTTTTGTAGAAAAACGCGCGCCGCGCTTCAGCGGCAAATAGGGTCAGGATGGCCGCCGTGTCGCCAGGCCGAGCGCAAACAGTCCGGAGATCATCAGCTGCAGTGCAGCCGGGATCGGCACCACTGCCATATCTATATTGATATCGCCACGGCTGCTGTTGCCCTGGGCATCTTCCGCCCAGAACCAGGCCGAGGCGCCAAAGTTCAGGTTCTTGTTGTTTGCACCAAAACCGATCTGGAATGCCGGGCCACGCTGCGTGATGATCAGGGTCGTGCCAGCCAGTGCTCCGATGCCGTCGAAGGTGCCGCTGAAGCCCGTGTAGTAGTACCAGGTTCCGGTATCGACCGGCCCGCCGTTGTCACTGTAAGCGCCGGACATCAGTTCCCGTTTCGGGCTGTCCGGTGGAGCGATGGCCGTTCGGCCAGACAACGACAGGGTTACCATGTAGCCGCTGCCGGCATCATCGATACTGTGAGCGTAGCCGCTGAACATGGCCGTACCGTCGTCGTATTCGATCAGCGTGCCGTCCGCGCCGGTAAACAGGTAATCCTGTCCGCTGATGGTAATTGCATGATCACCGCTGCCGGCGTAGTACTGCGCATCGGCCATCGCGGCACTCAACTCGTACGTACCAAAGGCGGTCGATGCCAGCGCACTGTCGGCCGCGGCACCGAGCAGGAACACCAGTGCCAGAATAATCACTTCGTTGTTGATCTTTTTCATCGCATTGCCCGGTTAACTTAAAGCAGCCAGATCGCGGCTTCTGCAAAGAAAAAAGCAAGAACGATGCCATGACGCACAACTGACTGAGGCAACTGGAGTTTCGTTACCCGCGAGGTGTTAACTTAATTTGGCGGCGGTAAAAAAAACCGACAGCGGGGAGGATCTAGCGGCGGCAATCGCCCGGCCGCGGCCGCACTGACGGATCATGCCTGCAACGTGCAGTTACCGTGACACGGTGATTAGCGCGGATGCCACGCAGTCGCGTGGTGCTGCCGTCTGCCCAGTGCACCGTAATCCGGTTCACCCGGCGTGCCCTGCCAAGCCCGAAATGCAGCACCTGCTCACTCTGGCCCAGGTAGGTTCCACCCGTGGTGACCTGCTGCACCTGGGTATCACGACGGGCCTTTACCGTTACCACCGCACCAATGCCCTGTGGCGCCAGTCGTGGATTCCTGTGCGTGTCGAAGCGCAGCTGCAACCAGTTCGCGTCTGCCGGCGCGTGCGGCGCCGAAATTATGTCGTTGCGATACAGCCGCAGCGGCTCTTCGTTAGACAAAATGACCAGGTCCATATCGCCATCGCGATCGTAGTCGAAATGCAGCATTGCGCGGCCTTCGCCGGTATGCGCCAGGCCCGCGCTCTCACCAATCTCCGCGAAATGCGCTCCATGCGAGCTGCGCCACAGGTAGCTGCGTTCGTTCACAAAGTTTGCGCCAGTAACCGGATCGTAGATTCGCCAGCCGTTCGTCATCGCCAGGTCGGTCCAGCCGTCGTTATCGAAGTCCACAGCGCTGGTCCCCCAGCCCCAGCCACCGTCGTTGACGCCGACTGCCGCAGACATCTCGCTGTAGATATGGTCACCGTGGTTGATATACAGCCCGTTGCCCCAGAATTCACTTTCGAAAGCATAGGTCGGCCAGATTGCGGTGATAAACCAGTCCGGCAGACCATCACGATTGAAGTCGGCAACAGCAGTACCCATGCCATTGTGCGCATTACCGATACTCCACTGCGTTGCGGGCAGCCCGCTACCCGGGTCCAGTTCAGTAAAAGTACCGTCGCGGTTGTTGCGGTAATAACGGTTAGTGCCGAAATCGCCGGCCACCAGCAATTCAGGAAAACGATCCCCGTCCATGTCTGCCCACACCGCGCCAAAGGCGTGGGTGCTGTCCTGGAACACGCCGGAGGTGCTCGTCACGTTAGTGAAGCTGCCGTTACCCTCGTTACGAAAAAGCCTGGCCCCCAGCACCGGACGGCTGTGCCAAGCCCCCACAAACAGGTCCAAATCGCCATCGAGATCGTAATCGCCGAATGCCGCACCGTAGCCGTCTTCGAAATTTTCAGTTGTCATGGCCACACCGGCCGCGACAGCGACATCGACAAAGCCATTGCCATCGTTGCGGTATAACAGGTGATGACCGGGCCCGGGCTGCTCGTCGCTTGGTCCAAAACTGGAGACGAACAGATCGTCATCCCCATCGTTGTCGTAATCGCCAACCGTCGCCCCTACACCGCGATGCGGGCGGGCAATCCCCCAGCGCGCTGCCTGATCGCTGAAAGTCCCATCGCCGTTATTGATGTATAGCCGATCGGGGGTTGCGCCGCCGCCAATCACGTAAAGGTCCGGATAGCCGTCGCTATTGAAATCGCCGATTGCCCCGCCACCGGCCATTGGGCCAGCGCGGTGCCCCAGCGGCTGATCGTGCACAAAGCTCAGCCCCGCGCCGGCGGTTTGCTCGCTGAAAACGAGCGGTGCAGCCAAACAGATAACAGGCTGCAGGGTAAGCAGTAGAGTCAATAAACGCAGCATCATAATGTTCTTGTTATGTCAGGTAGCAGAAACCCTCATACCAGTGTAACCAATTAATCCGGCAGCGACGCCGAAGTTGACGATAACCGGTCAGACGGCCGGTCGGTTAAACAGGACAGTGTCCGGGCCGGCTGTACCACCAGACACTATAAAGTTCATCGCCTCGTCCATCGTCCAGGGTGTCGGTATCAGTTTCTCAACCGGCACTATTTCAACAAAACCATTGGTCGGGTTCGGCGTTGTTGGCACATAAACGGCAGCCAGCTCGATGCGGCTCTCCGGGTCGGTGAAGGTTCGGGTTACAAAGCCGACGGCTCGCATTTGTGGCGAAGGAAATTCGATCAGCACTACGCGCTGCACGCCGTCCGGCTTGCGCTGCAGCGCCGCGATCAGCTTTTTGACCGACCCATAGATGGTCTGAATACCGGGCACCCGGGCGACGATGGATTCAAACATCGTCACCAGGCGCCGTCCGACGACCTGGCTGACCAGCAGGCCGAGCAGGTAAATCGAAAACAGCGTCAGGACGACAGCGAGCACGCTCTGGAACCACGGCTGCAACAACAGCTGCGCCAGCAGCGGTGCATCCTCGTCGATACGCCCGGCCACCACACGTACCCATGGCAGACCAACGCGGGACAGCTGGCGGAACACAATACTGACAACCACCCAGGTGACCCACAGCGGTATCAGTGTCAGAACGCCGCTGATGAGATAGCGGCGGATATGCGGTTGTCGGCGCATGAGGATCATCCGTAGCCCGGTTGAGCCCAAATTATATGGCGTTATGTCGCAAAGGGCGGCAATAAATTTTCTAAAGTTCTGTTCGCGCCGGCCGGTATAACCGAGTGAGGGTTAAATCGCATGTCTGCCATGGACGGTGGATCGCGATTCTCGCGACAGGGACGGACAACCGGCGCCAGGGACGGCGCCATCTTTCTGAGATAGCCATGGACGCAGTCAGCGCAAACAGGATCGACGCGAATATAGCCGCACGGCCTGGCGGCAGCGTTGGACTGCCTGCGGTCAGCGGCAACGCAGGCAGCAACGACCCGCTGCAGCCGCGTCGTGCGGCGCAACCCGATGCCGTGGCCGCCACTGGTGCGGGCGATGACAAGAGCGTGCGGGGCGCTAAGCCGCTCGGCCTGAATCGCAGTTTTTCCGCGGAAGAACAATCACAACTGCGCGAACTGCGCGCGCGTGATCGCGAGGTCAGGGCGCACGAGCAGGCCCACCTCTCTGCTGCCGGCGCGCATGCCCGCGGCGGCGCCAGTTTCACCTATGAAACCGGCCCTGACGGGCGTCGCTATGCGGTCGGTGGTGAAGTCTCGATCGATACCGCGGAGGTTGCCGGCGACCCGCAGGCAACTCTGGCCAAGGCCCGGCAGGTGCGACGTGCTGCTCTTGCGCCGGCGGACCCTTCGCCGCAGGACCGGCAGGTGGCTGCCCGGGCAGCTGCAATGGCGCGCGAGGCCAGCGCAGAGATTGCGCAACAACGAATCGAGGCGCAGTCCGGTACGGCCACATCCGGCCGCCTGGATCGGGCCTATCAGGCGGCCGACGACGCCACATCGCTGGTAAATCTCGTCGCCTGATCACCCGCTGGCGCATCATGCGGCCCCGGTGTAGAACGGGTACCGATGGATGCGCTCATTCTTTATGCGATTCCGGTGTTCCTGCTGCTGATGGGCGCCGAGTACCTGGCCGGGCGCACTCAGGGTCTGCAGCTATACGAACAGCGCGACACCCTGGCGAACCTGGCGATGGGCAGCGGCAATGTACTGATCAATCTTGCCTGGAAAAGCGCCGGCCTGGCAGCGGCTATTGCCGTTTACCAGTACCGCCTGTTCGACATCCCGGCCAGCGCGGCCTGGGCATGGCTGCTTCTGCTGTTCGCTGAGGACCTCTGTTACTACCTGTTTCACCGCTTCCATCACGAATCGCGCATTGGCTGGGCGGCGCACGTCAATCATCATTCAAGTCGACACTTCAACCTGGCGGTAGCGCTGCGCCAGTCCTGGACCACACCGTTTACCGGAATGGTGTTCTGGCTGC
The DNA here is from genome assembly GCA_013003425.1 of Gammaproteobacteria bacterium. Classification (NCBI taxonomy): domain Bacteria; kingdom Pseudomonadati; phylum Pseudomonadota; class Gammaproteobacteria; species Gammaproteobacteria bacterium. The sequence goes on from JABDJB010000026.1 coordinate 15,776, forward strand.
CGTTGCCGCTACTCGGCTTCCACCCGTTAATGGTGCTGACGCAGCAGGCGATCAGCCTGCTGTACCAGTTCTGGATTCATACACAAACCATTGGCCGGCTCGGCCCACTCGAGTGGGTGCTCAACACCCCGTCCCATCACCGGGTGCATCACGGCACCAACCCGGAATATATCGATCGAAACTATGGCGGCATACTTATTATCTGGGATCGGCTTTTCGGCACCTTTGCCGCCGAAAATGCACCGGTGAAATACGGCATCATCCACCAGCTCGATACTTTTAACCCCCTGCGTATCGCCTTTCACGAATGGCGTGCCCTGTTCGGCGACCTGCGCCGCGCCACAGGCATTCGCCAGGCCGCCGGCTTCCTGTTGCGCCACCCCGGCTGGCAGCCAGCGCCACGCGGGCAGCAGTCAATTAGGGAATAACGACTTTTTTAACAGGGAGTTGTATGCAATATGTCACCAAGCCTGTACAGCATGATGCATAACCTCAAGTTAACAGAATGCATCTGTCGGCTTGCATTCAACTGTCGGTAACTTATGCTAAGCGGGTTAGAAATAACGGCCGGCAGCGCGCCGGTGATAATAAGACAACCTGATTAAATAACTAGCTTCTCACCACATGAGGGGGGTACAACGTGAAGTTACTCAGAGGTATATCAGCCTCGCGGCTGGTCTGTATCGGCATGGCGGCGACACTCGTCGCGTTGTTCGGTACGGCAAATGCGAATGAATACCTGCAGTCGGCAGTGCAGAAAGGCTCCAGCCTGACACGCAATGCCGCGATGCAGTCCGGAAATGAGCGTTCACGCAATTTCCTCAAAGCGGTACGCGGTGAAAACCGGGCGACACGTGGCGGCACCCTTTGCGCCGGTGGCCTCCCCAACGGCTCACCTGATGACGGTGAGGAGTGCGACGATGGCGATGACAGCATGCCCGGCGACGGTTGTACTGCCTGTACCATCGACGCCAACTCAGACTGTACCGCAGCGATTGCGGAAATCACCACGGCCAATGCCGTTGCTGACGGCAGCTTCGAACTCAATGACGGTTCGTGGGATCTTTCCAACCTCAGCTCGGGGCCGTCAGGCAATCCTGAATTCAACACGGATGCTTTCGACGGTGAGAACCTGATTCGCCTTGTATTTACGACCGACCCGGCTGGCCTGCAGGACAATTTTTCACAGACAGTATCTATTCCGGCTGACGCCACGATGCTTGAATTCGCGTGGTGGGGTGTCTCCCTGAACGCACCGGCATGCGGCGAAGTCGGGACAGAACTGCGGGTTGCAATTAACGGTGTCACGCAGTGGAGCAACGTCACAGACGACCCCATGGTCTGTGAATCGAGCTTTACGTATGCCTGGCGGCCGATCAGCATCGACGTCTCCGCGTTTGCCGGCACCGACGTGTTACTCGACATTCAATATGATTTCGTCGTCGGAACGTCAGTGAACCTTTTCGTTGATGATTTCCGCATCGACATACCGCTGGAAGAGCCGATTCCGGCAGTGCCCAGTAACTGCTATGTCGGTGTCTGCGGCGACGGCATCGTCTCCAGCGATGAGATCTGCGACGATGGCGACGACTCTGTTGCCGGCGATGGCTGTACTGCCTGTGTGCTCGATGAACTGTCGCATACCTGCTTTAACACGCTGGTCGACACCGGCTTTGACGTTGCCTCCGGTGCACTGCTGCGCGGCGATGACATCATCGACGGCGGCCTGGAACAGGGCGGCCCGAATCCTGACTGGGCCGAAACCGGTACGGTTTTTGATCCGATCTGCTCCGAAGGTTCCTGTGGTGCAGCGCTGGCTAACGACGGCGACTTCTTTGCCTGGTTTGGTGGCGTGGCTGCAGCCAACGCCCAGACCCTGAGCCAGGAAACTGTGATCAGCACAGGCGCTTCGACGCTCGAGTTCGACCTGCTGGTCGGTATTTGCGACAGCACTGCTGACGTGCTGCGCGTCAACATTATCGACGACGGCGGCGCGAGCAATACGGTGTACGAGCGCTTCTGCGCAGAAACCGGCGTGTACCTGCGCCAGGTAATCGACCTGACGACAGCACCCGGCGGCCCGTACAACACTGGCGGAACCTACACGGTTGAGATTGCCAGCGAGACGTTTGCCACCAATGCCGGAAACTCGAATCAGTTTGTCGACAACATCGCCATCAGCTACGACCTGGCGACCGAACGCGCCCCGCTCAGCACGGTGTGCGTCGAGCAGGACACGCTGTGCGAAACCCCGGCCGGACGTGGCCCGGGCGGATTGCCCGAACAGTTCAACGACGGCACGCTTGGTGTGATGACCACTTTCGAGGCGGGCACTTTGTCCGGACCCAATACCTGGACAACCTCTGCCGACCAGTGGACCGCAGTTGGCGACCCGAGCGGCTGCGGCACGGCTGACTTATCTGTGGCCAACTGGCCGGGCGGCAACCTGATGGGTACCTCGGGTGAGGTGGCCTGCGCCGACTCTGACGGTGGAGCCGAGGCGCTGGCCGCTCCGGATGCCGAGGCCGCCTGCCTCGACGCCGCAGACCCGACGGCTGCATGCCAGACCCGCACCTGGTTGTGCACGCCATCACTCGACCTGTCGTCGACCACCTCGCCGATCCTGACTCTGATGGCGCAATACGACACCGCGACTCAGGACTTTGACACCGACAGTGAGCAACTGCGTATCCTGGTCGGCAATACATTCCCGAGTGTCTTCTCGATGGGTAGTTATGCGGCAACGATTGCCGATCCGGAAGGTAATATTCTTCTGGGCAGCCTGATTCCGGACGAGAATTCGACCACCCTGGTCTCGCAGATCCCGGCGCCGACCTACATCGTCGACCTGCACTCGTTCGTCAACCCGGATCCGGGCCTGGTGCTCAACAACGCAGCCGGTGACCCACTGATTGATCCGATTTCGGGAGAGAACGTCAAGTTTGGCGATGAGTCGATCTATGTCTGCCTCGAGTACGCCGGCGTATACTCCTGGTTCGCCCAGGTAGACAACGTCGCACTGCGCGCAGATGACTGTGCCATCGGTGATATGGATCGCGACCGCGTGTCGGATGCTGTTGATAACTGCACTGAAGTTGCCAACGCCGACCAGAACGATACCGACCTCGACGGTTTTGGTAACCGGTGTGATGGTGACTTTGACAACGACTGCACCACAGGTCTGAACGATCTGGCCGCATTGCGCCCCGTCTTCCCGTCTTCTGCGGGCGACGGTGTGTATGAGAATCTGCCGCAAGCGGATCTCGACGGTGACGGCGCCATCGGTCTGCAGGATCTCGCGATCTTCCGCGAGCTGTTCCTGCTGCCGCCGGGGCCGGGTTCTGCTGATTGTGTGCCGCCGGCAGTGGCTGGCAAGCCGACGCCTCGCAACAGGAGAGCGGCTCGCTAAGACAGCCAGGTACTTTTGTACTACTAACAGACCCCGCTTCGGCGGGGTCTTTTTTTGCCTGTTTCACACGCAAATCATCAGTGACCAGATTCGACATAAGCACCCGGGACCGTGCGCAAACACCAGCGCGACGCCTGTGACGCCCTGTTAAGCATCGTCTTTAAGTAAAACTGCGCTACCGGTTATCCACCGCTGCGGCCCGCTTATCGCGTCAATGCGGCGCCGGCCGGGCTTTTGTGATTTGTCTCTCAGTGCCGTTGCGCCGTCCTCTCTAGACTGCGCCGCATGAACAAATCGCGCGGTTTTACCTTAGTCGAACTACTGTACACAATAGCCATCGCCGGCCTGCTGATGGCCGTTGGTGTGCCGACTTTCACCACCACGATGCAGAACGGCGCAATGACCGCGTCGACCAACAGTATCGTCACGGCACTGCTCGCGGGCCGCTCCGAAGCGGTCAAACGCCGTTTGCGGGTCACCGTGTGTCCGGCCGAGCTGGTGTCCGGCAATCCGGCCTGCACCGCCGACGGCACGAACCTGCTGGTATTTACCAATACGGCCGACGACGCCACCTTTAACTCGGCCGCCGGCGACACCGTCGTGCAGTTCCAGCAGTGGGTGCGTGGCAAGGTGACAACCGCCTCAACCAACCTGCCCGGCTACGTGTCTTACCTGCCGTCTGGTTATACCCGTCTGGTCGGCGGTGGCCCGATCGCCGGCGACCTGGTGTTTTGCGATGCCCGCGGCGACAGCTTTGCACGCGTCATGAGCATCTCCGCCACCGGCCGTCCACAGGTACGCAAGCGTGCCGACGTGCCGGCAGCCCCGGCCTGCCCGACCTCCTGAGGAACCCATTGATGAAGAACAATCAAGGCTTCACCCTGCTGGAAACACTGATCGCCCTGGTGGTGTTGTCAGTTGGCATGCTTGGCATTGCATCGTTACACGTCGAGGGGCTGCGTAACGGTCGCACTGCGACGCTGCGCACAAAGGCGATGACCCTGGCCACCGACATGGCCGAAAAAATGCGCGCCAACCGGATTGGCGCTCAGGCCGGCAACTATGTCAGCGCCGCCGCTGATGCTGGCGCAAACAACGACTGTGCCGACGATCTGGTTGGCAATCCCACTGTGGCCTGCACCCCTACGCTGATGGCCCAGCACGACATCTGGCTGTGGAAACGCAAGCTGGTCAACGCACAAACCGGCCTGCCCGGTTCACCAACGGGCGTGATTATCAGCGATGGCGCCGCAGCGCCGACTTTCACAATAACGCTGAACTGGACCGAGAACGGCGTCGCCGACACCGTCTCGCTGCTGGTGCAGCCATGAGGAACCCAATGCCTGCTAACAATCTTGGTTTCAGCCTGGTCGAACTGCTGGTAGCAATGGCCATCGGCGTCGTACTGGTTGGTGGCGCGCTCACAGTGCACATCCAGAGCCATGACGCACACACTTTTGCAGAGCGGATGGCGCGCATCCAGGAGAACGGCCGCTTTGCCGTTGACACGATTTCGCCGGACATACGACTTGCCGGGTTCTGGGGCCGCACGGAAAAAGCCGGCTCAATCTCCCGCCGTACCGGCGATGCGCTCAACCCGATGCCGGCCGCCATGACACCGGCCAACGACTGTTACGCGGGTTATTTCACCAATGTTACACGTCGTATCGAGGCAGCCAACGAGGACCAGCTGGGCGCGGCCAATCCGTTTGCGGCCTGTATTCCTGATACCGCGAGATTGCCGGGCACGGACATACTCGTCGTTCGACACGCCGCGGCGACAGCTACTGCCCCTGCAAACATTGTCAACGGCAGGGTCTACATCATTTCAAACGCGCTAACAGCAGAACTTTTCGTCGGTGGCCTGATGCCAATACCGGCTGGCTATGGCGCTGCCGACACGATTCACGAAGTTGAGGTCAATGCCTACTATGTCAGCCCCAACTCCTCCGCCGGGGTCGGAATTCCGGCTCTGAACCGGCTCGAACTCGGTGACGGCCCGCTGCTGGTCAACCAGGAACTGATCTCCGGTGTCGAGGACCTGCAGGTGCAGCTGGGTATTGATACCGATGGCACCGGCTCGGTCAACAGCTACGTAAATCCCGGCAGCGCGGCGATCGCCGGCGCCACCATCATCGCCAATCGCGCCTGGGTACGAGTGCGCGGCGAGCGTGTCGACCTGGACTATACCGATGGTGCCACCTATGAGTACGCAGACCGGCAGGTTGAACCGAATGACAGTTTTCGGCGCATGCTGCTGTCCAAAACGCTCCGCATTCGCAATGGACTTGGAACATGATCAATCGAAATAACCCCATCAACCAGCGCGGTGCCGCACTGGTGGTTTCACTGGTGCTGCTACTGGTCCTGACCATCATCGCAGTGGTAGGCATGAGCACGGCTACGCTGGAACTGGCCATGGCAGGCAACATGCAATTCCAGAACAGTGCGTTTGAAGCTGCCGAATCCATTGTCGAAGCGGAGCTGACACGTAATGACCTGGTGCCGCTCAATGCACCGGGCACCATGCCGATTATTGCCGTCAACACCAATCGCGATTTCCGCGATCCCGACAACGACTGGGTGGCAACGGCGACGGCTACCACTAATTACCTCGGCCTGACCGGTGTTACCGGCTGGCAGCTGGGCGGCGCGACTTCGTTTGCCGCATTTCATTTCGAAACCAACGGTGTGGCAACTGCGGCCAAGGGTGCCGCCGCCAGTCACCGCCAGGGCTACTACGTAGTCGGCCCAAGCCTTTAATTTGTGACATTCGGAGAACACGACATGTTGAACAAACTTCTCATATCCCTGTTGCTGGCACTCGCCATGGGCACTGCCTCAGCCGGAAAAATGGTGCTGCTCGAAGAAGCAGCAGAATTCGACACGCTCAACGTGCGTGTCTCGAAAAAAGGCAAGGGCACGCTGAAAATCAAGCGTTGCGACGAGTGCGACGAAGTCCGCCTGAAGATTACCCCAACCACGCAGCTGCGCGTGGGTGACCAGGTACTTCCGCTGGACGCACTGAACCGGGCAACGCTACGAAGCGGCACGGTGTTCTATCGCGTCGAGAGTGGCGTAGTCACCCGCATCGTTGCGATGCGCTGAGCAAGATTTCCTGAAAGAGGCATAGATATGTTTAGTAAATGGCAAAAACTCCGCATGGTGCTGACCGGGTTTGCCCTGGGCGCCCTCGCCGGCCAGCCGGCTCTGGCCGACGATACCGAGATCTTCAAGGGACTCTCGCTTGATTCAGGCCAGCCCAACGTGCTGTTCATCATTGATACATCAGGCAGCATGGGCTCGAAGGTCGACTGGGAGGTCCCCTATGAGCCTGCCACGGCCTATGACGGCAGCTGCGAAACCAACAAGGTCTACTGGACCACCGGGACGACACCGCCCAACTGCTCCACCAACCAGTGGGTCTGGGCCGACTTCTTCGTCTGCCAGGAAGGCAACGAGGCGCTGGCCAGTTCGGGCTTTTTCACTGACCGTATGCAGCAGTACGAAGATGACAACAAGCCCGACAAGCGTGTTTGGAATAACCTCGACGAAGATGAAAACAGCTGGATGGTCGAGTGTAAGGCAGACACCGGTCGCCACGGCGATGGCTCGAGTAACATCGAGGTCTATGCCGCTGAAGAGGAATTTGCCCCCTTCTCAATCCAGGTAACCGGGCCCACGCACGTCGTCTGGGATGACGAGCCAAACTACACCGTATATAGCGGTAACTACATGAATTACATCAATAATCCCAGCAACTACACGGTCAACCGGCTGGACGTTGTGAAGATCGTCGGCCGTAACACGCTAAGCCAGACATCCAACATCAACGTCGGCATGATGCGTTTTGACCGCTGGGGCCGCGGCGGCCAGGTGACCCGTGCGGTTGCGCCGATTGCCACCGAGTTCACACCGGTTACGAACGCCCTTGATGCGTATGATGATGGCGGCTCGACACCGCTGTCAGAAACCATGTATGAAGCAACGCTGTACCTGCGCGGCGACAAGATGGACTACGGCGCCGACGCGCGTGGTAATGGCGGCACGCTCGAGCCCAGCACCGGCGATGCGACAGTCGGGGACGATTACAAAAGCCCGATCGTTAACCAGTGCCAGAAAAACTATGTGGTGCTGCTGACAGACGGCGAACCGACTTCCGATACCGGCGCGAACACCAAGATTGCCGGCCTGCCAGGCTTCGAGGATGCTACCGGGCAGACTGCGTGTGTGGGCAACTGTCTTGATGAAATGGCAGCCTACCTGCAGAATTCTGACCTCAATAGTGACCTCCAGGGCACACAGAACGCCAACGTGTTTACTATTGGTTTCCACACCGATCAACAGCTTCTGCAGGATGCAGCAAACCGTGGTGGCGGGACCTATTACAAGGCCGATAGCGCTGACGAGCTGGCCACTGCGTTTACCGAGATTCTCGATAACATTATCGAGCGTGACAGCACCTTTACCGCCCCTGCTGTTGCGGTAAACACTTTCAACCGCCTGACCCACCGTGATGAGTTGTTCATCTCGATGTTCCGGCCCGCCCAGGAACCCCACTGGCCGGGCAACGTCAAGCGCTACCGTCTGGATAACACGGGTGGTGACAAGACCATCTATGATGCAACCGACCGGCCGGCAATCAACCCGGACACCGGCACGTTTTACGGCGACGCCAAGAGCTACTGGACGATAGGCGACCCGGATGGCTTCGACACGGCCGCCGGTGGCTTTGCCAGCCGCCTTCATGCCAACAGAAACGTGTACACCGTTACCAGCGGCGCAACTGCAAACGTCGCGCTGGCTACTGCTGCCAACAGGGTTCACGAGGATAACCTGGCACTCACGGACGTGATGCTGGATGTTCCGGCCGCCGAGCGCACCGAGCTCCTGCGCTGGGCGCGCGGCGTCGACGACCTGGACCAGCCCTTGGAGATACTTGGCGACCCGCTGCATACCCGCCCGGTTGTCATGTCATGGGGCGGCAGCACCACGGATCCGGACCTGACGCTGTTCTACAGCACCAACGATGGCTATTTCCACGCCGTCGACCCGACCGCGAGTGCGGCTGAAAACATGGAGCTGTTTTCGTTCATACCGGCTGAAATGCTGTCACGGCTCGATACCCTGAAGGATAACCGGCGCAATAATCCGCCCAAGTTCTATGGACTGGACGGCCAGATGAGCTACCTGATCTACGGTGACAACGGCAACCGCGTCGTGGACGCAGGCGAGCGTGCCTTTATCTACTTTGGTATGCGCCGAGGCGGACGCAACTACTATGCGGTTGAGGTCACCGACCGGGCCAACCCGCGCCTGGCATGGACAATCGAAGGTGGTCAGGGCCTGTTCGGCGAACTTGGCCAGACCTGGTCGGAAATGACCCCGGCCAAAGTCAAGATCGCCGGCAACGTCAGGGACGTACTGGTATTTGGTGGCGGCTACGATACTCGCCAGGATGCGACCGGCGCCAGCGTCGAGGACAATGTCGGCCGGGCTATATACATGGTCGATGCGCTGACCGGCAGCCTGTTGTGGTGGGCATCAAACTCCGCTGACAACCCGACTGCCAATCTCAAGCTCGATGCAATGACCAACAGCATCCCGTCAGACCTGCGGGTCATCGACATGAACGGCGACAACCTGCACGACCGCATTTACGTTGGCGATACGGCCGGCCAGATGTGGCGCTTTGATATCAATAACGCGGCCGGCCCGAGTGGCCAGCTGGTCACCGGCGGCATAATCGCCGACATCGGTAGCGACGGCACTGCAGGCAACCGCCGCATCTACTACCCGCCAAGCGTGGCGCTGGTGGCTGACGACTACATCGGCAGCTTCCTCTCGGTATCCTTCGGCACAGGCCATCGCGCCAACCCGGTAGGTACAGCCGGCGCCGATATTACCGATCGCTTCTACATGCTGCGTGACCCGTTCGTGTTCGCCCCGGCGCGTGACACAAACGGCGATGTAACCTACTACTCGGCGAGCGATGCTGACTTCTACGACGTGACGACCAACCTCGACCCGTCTACGGACCAGCTTGCCGGGTTCAAGGGCTGGCGCATCACGCTCGACACGAAAGAAAAAGTGCTGGCGAAATCGCTCACAGCGGACGGCCGTATCTTCTTCACCAGCTATGTGGCGGAGAACCCGGGCTCGCTGACCTGCAACCCGACTGCGGCACTGGGTGGCGCCCGCGCCTACTCTGTTGCCATCGGTTCAGGATCACCACGTCTGATCGGCGACCCGTACGACCCCAATGGCCCGACCGGAAACCCGGACTGCGACGGCCGCTGCGTGCCGACACAGGGCCCGATACCGCCGGAACCGGTACTGGTATTTACCGAGCCGCCGGAGCCAGAGCCATGTCCGCCGGGTGAAGTGTGCGCCGTCGACCCCTGTGACGGTATCGCCGACGTCGCCATGGTAATCGGTACCGACGTACTCGACCCGGCCATCTGCACATCGCCGGTCCGTACCTACTGGTATGCCGACGGCGATAACTAAAGCCGAATTCGCCGCCCGCCGACTGGCGGGCGGCGTTATTTTTACGAGGAAGCAAGATGCATAAATCGCAACGTGGCGTAACCCTGATCGAACTGGCAATTGTGGTCACCATTATTTCTATCCTGGCGGTGATCGCTATACCCAGCTACCAGAATCACATGCGTCGCTCGCATCGCACTGATGCAATGTCAGCCCTGCTTCGCCTGGCTGCCGAGCAGGAAAAGTATTACTTTGCCAACAGCCGTTACGGTACATTTGCAGAACTTGGCAGCCCGACTACCGAACACGGCTGGTATACGCTGGCAGTTACCTCCAACGACGCCAATACTTTTGTCGCGACGGCAACAGCGGCCACCAGCGGGCCACAGGCTGCCGACACCACCTGCAAGACCTTCGTCCTCACAGCCGCCGGCGTTCGACTCGCTTTCGATTCCGATGCGCTGCCACAGGATCTCTGCTGGAGGTAACCCCCCCCTGCAGAAGCTGAACAGCCGGCCTCATGCCAGTCATGACGCCGGCTTTTCAATGCACTAATATCGTGCGCTTCCAAAGGAGCGCACCCGATGAACCTGTTCAGCCTGCGGCACGCCTGTGTGCCATTGTTATTGTTGGCGGCCACCCTTGCCAGCGCTGCAACTGAAAGACCGAAAGTTGGCCTGGTACTCAGTGGCGGCGGCGCTCGTGGCGCAGCGCACGTAGGCGTACTTAAAGTTCTGGAGGAGTTGCGGGTACCGGTTGATATCATCACCGGCACCAGCATGGGCGCGGTAGTCGGCGGGCTGTACGCCATGGGCTATAGCGCGGATGAGCTTGGCGACCTGGTCAACGAGATCGACTGGAATGACAATCTTGACGATGATCCGGGGCGCTCTGCGTTGTCGTTCAGGCGCAAACAGGACGACCGCAGTTTCCTGGTCGACTTTGATTTGGGACTGCGCCGCGACGGCGTGCATCTGCCACTAGGCCTGGTGCAGGGACAGAAAATGAACCTGCTGCTGCGTGCAAGAACCCTGCCAGTTGAGCATATCGACGATTTTGACCAGCTGCCGATCCCGTTTCGGGCGGTCGCGACGGACATAGAAACCGGTGCCCCGGTAGTGCTGGGCAGCGGCGACCTGGCAACGGCAATGAGAGCCAGCATGGCAGTGCCGGGGGCGTTCGCACCCGTTGACTACCAGGGCCGGCTACTGGTCGACGGCGGTGTTTCCAACAACCTGCCAATCGACGTCGCCCGATCACTTGGCGCCGACGTCCTGATTGTTGTCGACATACAGTTTCCGCTGCTGGCTCGCGACGAGTTGCGATCGGCGGTCGATATCACCGGGCAGCTGCTGACTATCCTGGTAATCCGTGAGTCCAACGCGCAACTTGCCACGCTGTCCGATCAGGACATCGTCATCGTCCCCGACCTGGGCAGCATGGGCTCGACGGATTTTGATCTGGCGCCGCAGGCGATTGACGTGGGTGCCGAGAGCGCATGGCTCGAGGCGGCGGCGCTGGCACGGCTGAGCGTGCCGGAAACAGAGTATTCGGTTTTCGCCGCGACCAGAAAGCAGCAACACCGGCAACCGGTAATATCCGATATTCGCGTGACCGGTACTGATTCTGTCAGTGAGAGCATACTGCTAAGCCAGCTGGACATAGAACCGGGTCCGGTTGATCTGCAGCGGCTCGACGACAGCATCAGCCGCCTCTACGGCATGAATACATTCCAAATTGTCGATTACCAGATCGTTGATGAACCCGATGGCAGCGCCGGACTCCAGGTCACGGCTATCGACAAGTCCTGGGGGCCGGCTTACCTGAATTTCGGCGCGCGGCTCGTCGACGATCTCGATGGCGCCAGCAGCTACACACTCGCCGCGCGGTATACCCGGACCGGCATCAACAAGCGTGGCGCTGAATTGCGCAGCGATTTGCAGGTTGGTACAAACCCGCGGCTGTTTTCCGAGTTCTACCAGCCGCTCGACCGGCACTGGCTTTATTTCGTTGCTCCCCAGTTAGACCTGCAGCGAATACAGACAGACCTGTTTGCCGACGACAAGCGCATCGCCACACTACAGCTGAATCGTGCAGCCGCCGGTCTCGACTTCGGCCGCACATTTGGCAACTGGGGCGAGCTGCGTCTCGGACTGTGGCGCGAAACAGGGCGCATCAGTCGCCGTGTTGGCACCGACGACCCTGATCCGAATTCATTCGATAGCGGCAGCATCCGCCTCCGTTTTGTCCGCGACATGCTGGACGACGATAATTTCCCGCGTACCGGCTGGCGCACCCAGCTTGGCTGGGATGGCTTTCGCTCCGGGCTGGGCGCCGATACCAATCGTGATCGTGTAGCTTTCAGTTCGCTGTGGGCAGCCAGTCAGGGGCGCGGGACCTGGGTGGTTGCCGCCCAGGCCGGCTCGAATCTGCGGGCGACCGGTGAGGTGCAGGACCTGTTCGACCTGGGTGGCCTGTTCCGGTTGTCAGGCTTCCGCAACGGCCAGCTGCGTGGCCAGCATTTCGGTGTGGTGGACCTCGCCCACTACCGGCGGCTCGACCAGGCCACCGCCTTTGGTGTCCCAATCTATGCCGGTGTCTCTGTGGAGCTGGGCAATGTCTGGGATGACTCTGACGCGATCGGTTTCAGTGACATGCGGCTTGCCGGCAGCGTGTTTCTCGGCCTCGATACTTTTATCGGACCGTTGTACCTGGCCTACGGCATCGCTGAAGGCGGCCGCTCAGCAGCTTATTTCCAGCTCGGCCAGGGATTTGACTGAATCGCGCCGGTCTAGAGCTGATCAAGAGGAATTTTCAGATAGCTGACGCCGTTACTTTCGGCGGGTGGCTTTTGTCCGGCTGAAATATTGAACTGGACTGACGGCAGCAGAAGACGCGGCACCGGCAAGCCGGCGTCGCGCTCGCTACGCATGGCGACAAATTCCGCCTCCGTTACACCGTCATTTACATGGATATTGTCGCGCTTTTGTTCCGCTACGCTGACCGCCGCACGCGGCTCTTCTCCGGCGGGCGGATAATCGTGACACAGGTACAGCACGGTTTCGGGCGGCAACGACAACAGCTTGCGGATTGACTGATACAGACCGGCTGCGTCGCCACCCGGGAAATCGCACCGCGCGGTCCCGTAACCCGGACTGAACAGGGTGTCCCCGATGAAAGCTGCTCCTGGAAGCAGCAGGCTAATGCTGTCATTGGTGTGACCTGGTGTGGCCATCACTTCCAGACACAGTTCACCCAACCTGATTTTCTCCCCTTCCTCGAGCAACCGATCAAACTGGCGACCGTCAGTCGGAAACCGCTCACCGAGGTTAAAAAACCTGCAAAAAGTCTGCTGCACCTGGCGAATGCCGGTGCCTATCGCAATCTGCCCGCCTACGCTGGCCCTGACATGCTGCGCAGCGCTGAGGTGATCTGCATGGGCATGTGTTTCAAAAATCCAGTCGACCACCAGATTGTTGTCACGCACATAACTGATCAACGCATCAGCAGCAATGGTACGAGTCCGACCGCTGTCAGGATCGTAATCGAGCACCGGATCGATAATCGCTGTGCGCGATGAGGCGCTACATGACAGTACGTGCGTCCAGGTCGACGTCTCAGGATCAAAAAAACTCTTTACCTGGTGCGGCATTCAGGGACGCCGCCGGTCGGCTTCCTCAGCGCATGACACGCACTGGTCGGAAAATGGCAAAACCTCCAGCCGGCTCCAGGGGATTTGCTCGCCACATGCTGCACAGCTGCCGTAATCGCCAGCGTCAATGCGTGCCAGCGCGCGGCTGATCTGGCGCAATTCGATACGCCCCGCTTCACCGAGTGCATCCAGTACTTCTTCATGTTCGCGCTCAACCGCCTGCTCGGCAAAATCCGAGCTCAGTGGCCCGGCTGTATGGCGCACATCGTCAGTAATGGCCTTGACGCGTTGCTGCAGTTCGGCACGTCGCTCCAGCAAGACGCTGCGTATCCGGTCCAGTTCGGCACTCACCGGCGGCTCCAGGTAAAACTTCCGTACAATCAACGTACTGCACAGGGAAGTGCCCGGTCAAGCTCAGGCCACAAATCTAGTCAGACGCGGCTGGCCACAACCCTTCAAGTACCAGCTCATTATAGCTGACTACGCCGACCACCTTGTTGTTGCGCATTACCGGCGCCGAGGACAGGCCGAAGTGCTCGAACAGGCGGGCGCAGTAACGTATGTCCATTTCGGGTCGTACCGAGACCACCGGCTTGGCCATGATCTCGTAAACGTTGACCCGGTCCGGTGATCGGTCGCGGGCCAAAACCTGCTTTGCGATATCGGCCAGCAGCACCAGACCGATCTCGTCGTCATCATGGCGCTTGCTGACGATCGCCATCGCCGACCGAGCTTCTTTCATTTTTGTCAGCGCATCGGCAACAGTCTCCATGCCGTCCACCACTACATAGGCGCTGCGCATGACTGCCTCAACACGTTGAATGTCTCGTTTAGTCATATTCCCCTCCCACCTGCTGGGCCAGGCTCTCGGCCTGGTGTGCGATACCTACGGCATCTTCAACATCAATCTGGATGGCAATACCGGTCCCGGGAGCTGACTCGAACTTCCCCACGTCGCCGATAGTCTCAAGAATATGCCGGCTGCGATGTTCTTCCACCAGCAGCAGCAGCACATCACGCTGTGTCTCCAGCGACAGGCCGAAAAACGTCCTGTTTGGCGTCAGCCCCTCGCCCCGCGCATTTGTTACCACTGTCACGCCCGTGGCGCCAGCCTCCCGCGCGGCGTTGATTACCGCATCGGTATGCTCGTCATCGACGAATACCACCAGTAATTTGAAGTGCATCAGCTTTCCTCCACTACAGTTTTTTGTCCTGTTGCTCTTCCGCAGCTTCCCGGTCGCGCTTTTTGCGCCGTTCGCGTGCGGTCAATGTTTCCGTAATCTGCGCGTACGCCATTACCGAGATAATCGGGAAAAGGCTGGCAAACGCTATAAGACCAAAACCGTCAATAAGCGGGCTGCGCCCGGGCACGCTCTCGGCCAGGCCGAGGCCCAGTGCGGCCACCAAAGGTACAGTGACGGTCGAGGTTGTCACACCACCCGAATCATAGGCCAGCGGGATAATCATGCGTGGCGCGAACACTGTCTGAATTACCACCACTATGTACCCGGTAATAATAAAATAGTGAATCGGTGCACCGACTACGATCCGCCATGAACCAACCATGATCGCCAGCCCCACCCCCAGGGCAACCGCGATCCGCAGACCCCAGGGGCCGACTGCGCCACCGGATACTTCGTGCGCCTTTATTGCAACGGCGATAAGGGCAGGCTCGGCGATGGTCGTAGCAAAGCCGATGGCGAATGCAAACAGGTAGACCCAGTAATAATCGGCCCAGCCCGCTGCCGCGCCGATAAATGCCGGGTCCGTGAGCTGAGCCGCCATACTCCGTCCCAGCGGAAACAGCGCCTCCTCGAGGCCCATCAGGAATAGCGCCAGCCCGAGCAGCACGTAGAAAAAACCCAGCATGAGGCGGCGCAGGTTCGGGATACGCCGCCGCAGCACCAGCACCTGGAAACCGATAATTATTGCCGCAATGGGCGCGATATCGCGCATGGTACCGACGAGTACGCCTAGTGCATGGGAGATAAATTCGCTCATCGCAGCATGCCAAAGCCCATGACAAATATCATTGGCGTCAGAGAAGCAAAGGCAATCAGGCCGAATCCATCGAGCATCGGATTACGCCCGCGAATGGAACTGGCCAGCCCAATACCCAGCGCTGTTACCAGCGGCACGGTAATGGTGGATGTGGTTATACCGCCGGAGTCATAGGCAATACTGATAATTTCGCGTGGCGCAACCGAAGTCATAATTACGACCAGCACATAGCCACCGATAATCAGGTACTGGATGGGCCAGCCACGCAAAATCCGCAAAACCCCGATAACGATAGCAATACCCACAGAGAGCGCTACGGTAAGACGCAATTCCAGCGCGTAGCGCGACATCGTTTCGTCGTCTGCCGCTATGAACTGCGCTTGTGCGGCAACTTCTGCCGCCTCTCCGGCAATAGCAATCAGTGCAGGCTCAGCGATAGTTGTGCCAAAACCCAGGGCGAAGGCAAAAAGCAGCAGCCATAGCACGCTACCCTTACGCGCGAATGCATGGGCCATCGACTCGCCCAAAGGAAAAAGGCCGATTTCCAACCCCTGGATAAACAGGCTCAGTCCCACCAATACCAGCACAAAACCGACCATAATCCCGACGAAGTCGGGCACCGGCTGACGCAGTATTGCAACCTGGAAAAAGCCGACAACCAGCACTATCGGTGCCAGGTCGCGCAGGCTGCCGAACATCGAACTGGCGAACTGCAGCACAGATTTCATTGTTTATGGATGCCGGGCTTCAGTGTCATGTCTCCCATTCACGCGGATCGACCGCGAAATACCGTGCCAGCGCGCTATACAGACGGCGGTGCTGGCGCTCCAGCTCGTTTGGCGTCGAAAAAAATGCTTCTGCAGCTACCGCGAAAAACTCGCTTGGCTCGGTCGCACCATACGGGTCCAGTGCTCCGGTTTCGTAGTCACCGTCGCGGTGCCGTTGCTGCATTTCCTCGTACTCAGCCGCAAACACCTCCGCCCAGGCACGCTGTGCGGCGGCATCAGCAATCGGCGGTGACCCGGCCATGGCACCGTCCAGCGCATCGAGCTGATGGGCAAATTCGTGCACGATCACATTACCAACAGCAGACCGGCCAGATTCCGCATCAATATCTGCCCACGACAGAATTACCTTGCCGTGTGACCACGATTCGCCGCTCAGCGCCTCACGGCCGGCGGTTACAACGCCGTTTTCGTCCTCGTGTTCTTTATGCACCAGGAAGGCGTCTGGATAAATCAGTATCTGCCGCAATGTCGGGTACGGGATCGATGCGCCAAGGCTCATCAGCGCCGCCCACGCAGAGACCAGAACCCGCATCTCTTCTGTAATCTCGAGCCCGTTGCAGCCAACAAAACACTTCTCGCTAAGGAAGACCTGCATCTGGGCCAGCAATCGCGCACGGATTGTCGGGCTCATCCTGGCAAACTGGGGCATGCGCCGGCGCAACAGTTCTTCCCAGTGATCCGGGGGCGTACCCGCGCTGCGGACACGGTCGATTCTGGCGCGGCGCCAGCGTGGAGCCAGCAGCAACCACGCGACGATTACGCCCGTTGCGAGCAGAGCAACGATCAGTACGAGCTTGGCGATCACTAGTCGCCAGCGACTTCTACGACGACCTCGGTGCGGACAGAATTAGCAATAAAGCACTCTTCGTGCGATCGATCGTGCATTTTTCTTATCGCCGCCGCATCCGGTTGACGGTCACCGCTGAAGTCGATGACAGGCCGGAGCGTCACGCGGGTCACGGCCAGCTTGCCATCCGCGTTTTTTGCCAGCACGCCGGTTGCCTCATCGCGGTAGGCATCTACGACGAACCGCTTTTTGCTGGCCAGGGCCAGGAACGTGAGCATGTGGCATGACGACAGGCTGGCGACAAATGCCTCTTCAGGATCTACGCGCGCAGCGTCGCCGAGAAATCCCGGCGCAGACGATGCTGCCACCTGGACAGATTCAAAATCCCAGCTGTGGTCACGATTGTAGTCTGCATAGTCGAATGAATCTGTTTGTCGACGCCAGACTATCGTCGCTTTGTGTACGGACATGGATCCTCCCTGTCCCTGTTTAAGTTGGTCATGCGATAATCGTTTGCATTATAACCAGCTGATGTTTGCAAAAGTTAATAATTTTACCTTTATGCCAGGCCGCGACGACCGCACTATTAGGCCATGAATACTGCAACAACCATGAACAGCCCCGCGCCCAAACGCCGCTTCAGCGGACTGCAGGTCCTGGGTATCGTCTTTTTGGCCATTCTGGTAACGGCTCTCATTACCGCATTTGTTCTCAAGCGGTACCTGTGGCCATCAGAATTCCGGCCAGTCGAACTCAACCAGAAAGAAGAGCAGGTGCTGGAAGGCAAACTGCAGCGCCTGCAGAGCCTGGATGGCAATGTTGCCGTTTCGGGGGGCGACCCCCTCGTTGTGGAGGCTTACAGCGAAGATGACGCGAAGCGAGAGATATTTTTCGAAGAGCGTGAACTCAACGCGCTGATCGCCCGCAATACCAACCTGGCCAACAGGCTTGCCGTAGACCTGTCCAGCAACCTTGCCAGTGCGAAGCTGCTGGTACCGCTGGCCGATGATTTTCCTGTCATGGGTGGCAAGACTCTCCGCGTTACGGCGGGCGTCGAGATGGCTTTCGAGAACAGTCGTCCGATTGTCATACTGAAGGGCATCAGCATGATGGGCGTTCCGATACCGAATGCCTGGCTGGGTAACCTGAAAAACGTCGACCTGGTGCGCGAATTTGGCGGCAACGAGGGCTTCTGGAAGACGTTTTCCGAAGGCGTCGAGCTGATCGAAGTAAGCGATGGCCGGCTGCACATCAAGCTGAAGGAATAGCCTCGCCCGTCAGACCTTGATCGACACCCAGCCGCGCTGCGACCAGAAACGCAGGAATATCGCCGCCTGCATGATGCGATAAATGCCCTGCATGATCCAGATGCCGACCAGCCCGAGCCCGAGCACGGGTCCGACCATATAAGCGAGCGGCAGGAAAATGGCCCACTGTGTGGTTATCGCGACCACCATGACGCGTTTTGCATCACCGGCCCCCAGCAATGCGTGCATCAGCACCATCCCCACAGCCTCGATGGCCATCGTCGCGCCGACAATGCGCATCGGCAGGCGGCCGACGTCCAAAGTCTGCGCGTCATGGATGAATGCGGTCATGATCAGGTCCGGCACCAGCAACATTGGCAGACCAAGCGCAGTCATCAGCAACACACCGATTTTGGTTACATCCCAACCCCACTGCTCCGCATCGACTGCATCGTCACGACCGAGCGCCTGCCCCACCAGGGTCGCGGCAGCCAGCCCCAGGCCAAGTCCCGGCAGTATTGCTACCAGGGTGACGTTTATCAGCACGTTGGCCGCTGCCAGCTCGCGCGTGCCGACCAGACCGATAATCCAGTAGGTGGCTACAAATCCGGTGGAAAAAAACAGCTGCTGCACCCCGGACGGCAAAGACAGACGCAGCAGGTTCCAGGTCTCGGTGCGTGACGGCAGCCCGTGCAGGAAACCCTGCGGCCGCAACTGGCGCCAGCCGAGCGTGAGATAAATGATGGTGCCAAGCAGTGTCGACAACGTGGTTCCAAGACCGGCACCAGTGGCACCCAGCTCCGGAGCCCCGAACTTGCCAAAAATGAGCATGTAGTTCAGCAAGATGTTGCAGACGTGCATCACTATCAGGGTGGTCATGTAGACCGATGAGCGGTCAATGGCATTCCAGAAGCCGCGAAAAGCGAAATTCATACCGACAAATGTGATGCCGGCAAGACGCATCTGCAGGTAAGGCACGCCAGGTTCGATTACTTCGGGGTCGCCATTGAGCAAGGGATAAAACCAGGGCGCCGCGATGTACAGCAGTACTGATAACGCGGGCGCGACCGCCAGCACCATCAGCAGGCCCGCGTTGAGCGGCCGGGCGGTTTCGCTGAGTTCGCCGGCACCCTTGCGTCTGGCGGACATCGCCTGCACCCCGGTAGAGATACCCAGGATGAGCGCCATGCACATAAAGTTGGCGAAGCCGCCCATGCCGACTGCTGCCAACGCGGCATTGCCCAGCATTCCCACCATGGCGGTATCAACCAGATTGAGGACGTTTTGCGACATCATGCCGCCGATAATCGGCAGCGAAAGTGTCATGATGCGCCGCAGCCGCGGCCGGTCGATCATCGGCGCGCCCGCCACGCTGACGGGCTGACCTCACGCCAACTGGCAAAGCTTTCTTCGTCCAGCGGGTCATCACCCTGCAGATAACGCTCCAGCCAGGGCAAATCATCGAAACCAAAAAACAGCTCGGAGTCTGCCCGTACCGTCGGCACTCCAAACACACCAATGTCTATGGCTGCTGCTGTAGCTTCACGCAACTGTTGCTTGATCTGCGGCGATACGGAAGCCTCGAGCAGCCCGGCATCGTGCCCACTCTCCTCCAGCAGCAACTTCAGGGCCGTGACGCTGCTGATGTCACGCGACCGTGCCCACGCGGCTGTAAACAGCAACTCTGTAACAGCCTCGCGCTGGTCGCCGGGCGCAGCCAGCGCGAGACGCAATGCTGCAAGCGGGTTGAACGGGTGCGAGTGTGGCGCCTGCAGGTCCACGCCCAGGGTGGCCGCCTTGCGCAGACAGTTGCGCACCATCCAGTCGCGCTTTGGCGCAACTTCCGCCGGCCCGACCTGTCCATGCTGCTCCAGCAACGCCGCGAACAACACCGGGCGCAGCACCAGATCTGCCTCATGACGCGCAGCGATCCGACGAATCCTGCACCAGGCCAGGTAGGCGTTTGGCGAAATGAAGTCGTAGAAGAACTCGAGTGCAGCTGGCATCAGGCGCCCTTGTGACGCGGCGAGACGTACATGGTTATCACCGCACGCACCACCACGGTTCCGGCAGTGTCGCTGACCTCGACCGTAACAGGCAGGTCAGCTGCCGTGGCGAAAGCAGGCAACGGATCGATCTTCGCAACAGCGCTTACGTCGGTAGTCGCTTTCGCCAGGTAGTCGATCGACATGCCCTTCGGTATCCAGCGCATGCTGACCGGAACCGTGACTTCGGTCATCGTCCCCGCTACCAGCTCGCACAGGTTGGCCATGGCAATCGCATGTACGGTGTGAATATGATTTTCGACCCGGCGACGCTTGCGGATTCGTGCCTCCGCATGGCCAGGGCCCAGCACCGTGAACAGCGGACGGATCGTCGCGAAATACGGCGCCTTGAAGCACAACGCGCGGGTAAACAGCCAGTGGCCCAAGGGCCAGCGACTGAGACGTCGGTAGAGCGCCAGGACTGGCGGTGTCGTGGTGGCGCTGTTCATAGCGGGCGATTGTAACGGAGCGTAACGCCGCGGTCGCCTGCTTCAGCTGCGATTCAGCCAGCAGACGCTACAATACGGGTATGCGTGGCACTACATTGACAGCGATTATCACCCTCGTAGCCGCGGCGGCCTATGCCGGCCCGGCCGAGGCATTCCGCTGTGGCAACCGCATAGTCATCGAGGGCGATGACATCAGCCACGTTTATCACATTTGTGGCGAACCCTCTGCGCGCCAGCACTGGACCGAAGTGCGGGTCCGGCCCGTATACCACTACCCGTATCGTTATTCCTACCGTCACCGGAATCAGCGCTACGTTGCCAACGTTCCGGTCGAAATCAATATCGAGGAATGGACTTATAACTTCGGTACACGCCGTTTCATGCGCCGACTACGCTTCGAAAACGGCCGGCTGGTGGATATCAGGGAACTGCGCTACGGCCATTGAAAAACGCCCGGCTGATGCCGGGCGTTATGTGTGCCGCTGTTATTTCTTCTTCTTTTTTTGCGCCTTGCGCGCTTCCTGCTGTGCTTTCTTGATTGCACCGCTGTAGCGCTTTTTAAGATCGGGATAGATGTCGAAGGCAGCCGACAGCGCCTCTTCATAGCCGGCCGTGCCCGCATGAGTGACGTGCAGGTAAACCGCCGTGTTGTCGGCGTTATCGAATGACAGATCGGAATTTTCGCGAATGAATTCCCAGCCGCCGGCAGCCATCACGGCACCCTGTGACCCTGCCTTGTCGGTCACTTTTTTTCCCATCAGTCCGCCAAATGGCACCTTCTTGGCCAGCATGCCGGCGGCTTTCTTGCCCGCTTCCTTGCCTGCTGCCGAGCCAACCGATGCCTGCAGCGCCTTGTCGGCCCACGCGGTTCTGTCACCGGACGACATGTAGGGGCTGACATACTTGCCCTCGGCATCGGCGCGCGGCTCGGGGGCCTCGAGCTCGATACCGGCCGCAGCATATTTTTCCAGCATTTTTGCGGTTTGCTGAATCAGCCGGGCCGCAGCGGCGACGTCGGCGGGACTGGCCGCATACGACGCCGGTGCCAGCAGCGTGATCAATACGATTGAAATTATTACCTTCATGCCTGCTCCTGACGATTGTGGTTGCCAAACTGATAGCACAAATCTTCAGGTTTGCAATAGGTATAAGCCGCGGATTCGTGTCAGCGGCCATCCGGGTAGTTGGCCTGGTCGCCGATAAAGCCCGAGGCCAGCCAGCTGGTCAGGGAAACCAGGAGCGCCCCGAATACGGCCGCCCAGAAGCCATCGATACTGAATTGCGGCAGCAGCCAGGCCACCAGGCCGAGCATGCCGGCATTGATAACCAGCAGGAACAGCCCCAGGGTAATCAGCGTTATCGGCAGCGTCAGCAGGACGACAATCGGGCGCACGATGGCGTTGACCAGCCCCAGCAACATCGCAGCGAAGATCAGCGTGCCGAACCCGTCAATGCGCATACCCGGGACAAACCGTGCAGCAACCAGAAGACTGAGTGCGACAATCAGCCAGCGCACAATCAGCCCTGGCACCTCAGATCTCTCCTGCGCAGCGGCCGTCGGGACCGGTGGCGGCCGCGGCGACAAACTCGCTGAAATCCTGCAGCAGCCGGCGCACAGCATTGTCAGCTGCCGCCACGCCCGCGTCCGGCGTCTGTTCCGAGGCCGGCACCGTATAGCTGAAGTTACGCGCGTTCAGCAACTGGCGCTGGCGTGGCGCATAGATACGTGAACTCATGCGCAATTCGACAAAGGAACGCTCGTCATCGAAGCGCTGTATCAGCCACAACCCATCGTTCTCCACCCGCAAGTCGCCGCTCACCGGTGCCGGCGATGACAGCACAGCGCTGTAGCGGGCCGAAACGCGTAACGCATCCAGCAACAGCGGCTCAAGCATCATCGCCGGACTGGCTGCCCAGCGGGAAAACGCAAAACGTTCGATCTGGTTGGGGTGCCGCTGGTACAACATCTGGGCGCCGGACTGGCCCGGTGCGTTTTCCGGCGGGTTGACGACGACAACGCCGCAGCCCGCGCTGGCGCCGGCAACCGCCGGGAGCCGGGTCTCCAGCAGGTAAACATGGTTGCGCCCCGCCGGTTTGACGCCAGGCAATACGGCGCAGGCGGTCAGTGACAACAGTATTGTCGTTGTGATTAAAAAGCGCATCATTCGCCCGGCCCCGGTGGTGGTTTTGGCGGCCCGAACAGCAACGTGCTGGGGTCACCCTGCAGCTGCTCGCTCATGCGACGCAGGTTCCGCGCGGTGAGGCGCAGCTCGGCAACCAGCGTGCCGGCTTCCGGCAGCGTATTGCCGGTAAATGCCCGCAGGTCTTCGCCGCTGACTTCAATCGTGTGCTGCAGGTCTTTGCCGGCAGTCTGCAGCGTCTCACCGGTTTCGGACAGCGTCTGCGCCATGGTCTCGAAAGCAGCGGCGCCACGTTCGAGCTGGCTGATCAGCGCAGGCAGCTGCTCCGTGGCCTGCCTGGCATTGCTCAGCGTGGCATTGAGTTTTGAAAACATCTCGTCCAGGCGCTGCGACTGCGTCGAAAAATTTTCCGTCATGTCACGTACGTTTGCCAGCGTCCCTCTGATCGCGGCGCGGTTGTTTTCATCCATGAGCAGGTTCAGTCGCGCTGAAGTCTCGATCAGGTTGGCGAGTAATTCAGACACCGTGTCATCGAGTCGCACCAGCAACGATGGCCGGCTCTGGATGACCGGGTAGGGTTCCTCGGCCGGCTTGACCAACGGTTGCGACAGAGGTCCGCCGCCGCTTAGATTGACGTGCGCGACTCCGGTTAGTCCCTGCACCTCCAGCGTTGCGGTCGTATCGGCATTGACCGGGGTTCCCTGCAGCACTACGAGCAGCAGCCGCACCTCCTCGGGATTTTCGGGGTTAAGCCGGATATCGCGCACCCGACCTACGTTCACGCCCTTGTATTTGACCGCTGCATCGAGGCTGAGACCCGATACGGACTCCGGCATATAAACAAGGTAAAACTCGTAATCTTTCGGTGGGCCGCCGGTGCTGAGCCACAGGATGCCGCCAATCAGCGCGACCCCGAGTATCAGCACAAACAGGCCTACGAGCACATAGCTGGACTTTGGCGTCAACTTACAGCTCCCTGGTCATGTTGCCGCCCCGCTGCGCGCGCACGGGGACCGGCGAAAAACCTCTGGATGGCCGGCTCATCCGACCGCGCAAGCTCCTGCATCGTACCCGACCCGAGTATACGGCCACCGCCCAGTAACAGGACGCGATCGGCCACCCGCCATAAGGAATCCATGTCGTGAGTCACCATGACGATAGTCAGCCCCAGCAGCTGTTTCAACTGCAGGATGAGATCATCCAGCTCATCCGCACTGACCGGGTCCAGGCCCGAGCTGGGCTCATCGAGAAAAATCAGCTCGGGATCGAGTGCCAGAGCGCGTGCCAGCGCGGCGCGCTTGCGCATGCCGCCACTGAGCTGGCTGGGCGACATTGCACCGACCTCGGGATCGAGACCGGCCAGGCGCAGCTTCAGCACGGCTACTTCGTCAATCAGGTCGGAACTGAGCTCGGTATGTTCGCGCAGTGGCACGCCAACGTTTTCCAGAACGGTCTGGCCGCCAAACAGCGCACCGTGCTGGAACATGACGCCCAGCCGCCGGCGCAGCGGCAGCAACGATACTTCGGACTGCCCGGTCACCTCGCGCCCCAGCACGGTCACCGAACCGGAGGTAGGCGCCTGCAGCATTACCATTTCGCGCATCAGGGTCGACTTGCCGCTGCCGCTGCCACCGACAACGGCAAGCACTTCACCGCGATAAACATCGAGAGAGATCCCGTCGTGCACCAGTTTTTCACCAAAGCGGGTCACGATATCGCGCATGACAACGACGCCTTCAGCCTTACTCGTCATCAGATATCCAGCCTGCTGAAGACGATTGAAAATATTGCGTCAACCACAATGACCAGGAAGATTGACTGCACCACACTGATCGTGGTGTGGCGCCCCACGCTTTCGGCGCTGCCGCTGACGCGAAAACCCTGGTAACAGCCAACCGAGGCAATGATTGCTGCGAATACCGGCGCCTTGCCGACGCCGACCAGGTAGTCCTGCAGGCGTACCGATTGCGTCAGCCGGTCGACAAAGTTCTGGAAACTGACGTCGAGCATGCTGCCGGCCATAACCATGCCGCCGAGCAGGCCCATGATATCGGCGAACACCGTCAGTAATGGCAGCATTAATATCAGTGCAAACAATTTTGGCAGTACCAGCAGCCCGATCGGCATGATACCCATCGTGCGCATTGCATCGACTTCTTCGGTGACTTTCATGGTGCCAATCTGGGCGGTATACGCCGAGCCGGTACGACCAGCAACGATGATTGCGGTTACCAGCGGCGACAGTTCACGCAACATTGCCAGGCCGACAAGGTCAGCGATAAATATCCCGGCCCCGTACTGCTGCAGCACGACACCGCCCTGGTAGGCGATCACCACGCCGATCAGAAAGGACAGCAGGCCAACGATAGGCAGGGCATCGAACCCGGCTTCCTCGGCGTCCTGCACGACCTGCCGCCACCGTAGCCGCGCCGGGGTGAGCAGCACACGCAACGCGCTGAAGGTGATGTGGCCGATGAATGAAAGAAAAGAGACTTGCTCGTGGAGCACTTCGAGGCTGTCGCGGCCAAGGTTTTCCAGGAACCCGGGATCACGCGGGCGCGGAACGTTACCCGGCTCGCACCCCTGCTCTGCCGCCAGCTGCAGCAACTCGTCTGTTTCCTCTCCCTGGCCGGAAAAGCTGACGCTGTTGCCGCGCTGCTGCAGGCGTTCACGGGTACGATGCAGCAGCCAGGCGCCGGCGGTATCGATTCGCTGCACGCCTGCCAGGTCAATCTGCAGTTCACCCGGCGGTGGCCGCAGGGATCGCAGTTGCCGCTCCGCCGCAGCCAGGCGCAGTGCCGTCCAGCGACCACTGCATTCGATATGCGGACCGGCAACACGCACGGATGCCGCGCTTTGGGTGGACTTGTTACTGCCGGAACGCATCAACGCTGGCTTCCGGTGGCCGCAGCGGCCTTCAGTCTACGGTACGCAGCGGCGAACTCTGTGCCGAGAAGTAGGCCGCCAGGTCTTCAATGTCCTGCTCGCTCAGTCCCGCGGCCAGGCCCGCCATGATCATGTTCTTGCGCTCACCGTTTTTGTATTGCAGCAGCGACTGGACCAGGTAATCGGCGTGCTGCCCGGCAAGGATCGGGTATTGCGGACTGATTGGCGCCGCACCGCCGGCCCCGTGACAGGCAGCGCATGTTACTGCCTTTTCTTCGCCAGCCGCGACATCGCCGGCAGCAGCATTCATGCCGCAGAGGCCCAGCGCCAGCAGTGCCGACAGTTTTATTGCTGCCTTCATTGCTCACCTCCACCCTGCGCGGCGAAATAGGCGGCGATCTCTTCCATATCCTGCTCGCTCAATGTCATTGCCTGGGACTGCATGGTCGGGTGCGAACGCTCACCGCTCTTGTATGCCTTCAATGCAATCACCAGGTAGTCCTTGTTCTGGCCTGCCAGCATCGGCACCTTGTAAGTGGGATAGACATTCTTGTAACCCTCGATGCCATGGCAGCCGCGACAGGTCTCGGCCTTGATGGCCCCGGTCTCGTCCGCACCATCGGCCAGTACCGGTGCGGCAAGCACGAGAATCAGCAGTGTGGCACCAACGCGTGAGAAGCCGGTCATTTGTCATCCTCGGATAGCGCCGTCCGCCAACGGCCGGGGCGTATTGTCATACAAACGGCCGGCTATCTCAAAGACAGCCCGCGAGGACGCCGGGTCAGCGCGATACCCGGTTGCGACCGCGCAGCTTGGAGCGGTACAGGGCGGCGTCAGCTCGCTCGATCAGGGTTTCCAGCGAATCTGCGGCATCGGACTCCGCTACGCCCATCGAGATGGTCACCGGCGCGCTCCCGTCATCGAGCTGCCCCGTGTTTGACTCCTCGACGCCCTTGCGCACGCGCTCCGCGACCATAAGGGCATTTTCGAATGTCGTGTCGGGCAACATGATGCTGAACTCGTCGCCGCCAAAGCGGGCAATCAGGTCCGTCGGCCGGAAATGGTCGCGCAGTGCGTCAGCAACGCAGCACAGGGCGTGGTCTCCGACCAGGTGGCCAAAATCATTGTTGTAAGTCTTGAAACCATCCACATCGACCATGATCAGGCAAACCGGCTTTTCGCCAATACGGCAGCGCCGCAGCTCGCGCCGGAACATATCTTCCATCCAGTGACGGTTGTACAGCCCGGTCAATGCATCGGTAACGGACTTGCGCTCGTACTGGCGCATTATCACCACGCTGTCGGCGATGATGCGGTTATCGGAGCGCACACGCTGCGACAGTATCACCAGCAGGTTGCGGGCAATGGCATGCGACACATTGATCATGGCCCACAGCGTGTCGTGGGGGATCATCAGCAGCTGCGTCTCTTCCACCGCCATGACAAAGGCTGACGGGTTTTTACTCTCCAGGATCGACATCTCGCCAACGCAGTCACCCTTTGTCAGGGTTGTCAGTGCCTGCTGGTCCACGCTATCGAGATGGATCTGCAGGGTCCCGTCCAGGACGACAAAGAAATGCAGGTTGGGTCGGTCGGGGCTCAGCAGCAACTCGCCGGCACTGATCGACTTGATTGCGCACTCCTCAAGATACAGTGCCATCGTATCGGGGCTGACGCTGCGAAACAGCCGCAGGTCACTGAGCACCTCAATATTGTCGAGCAGGTCTGCCGCAGGCGCAGAAGCGGGTTGGATTTCCAGAGTGTCCACGTGGCAAGGCTACGTGGGGCCACGGCCAGTTTCCGCGATGCAGTTAACAGATTTCCGGATGACGAATTATGTCAAGTTGCCGGTGGCTTGATGATCATCAGGTCGCACGGCAGCCGATCCAGAATATGCAGTGCGGTAAAGCCCAGAAACGCTCTTTTCAGCCGGCCGCGGGACACGGCGCCGGTGACGACTACATCGGCATGCTGCTCGCTGGCGGCCTCGACCAGCTGCCGGCGTGGCTCCCCTGCCAAAAGTTTGATTTTGTCACTGGCAATGTCGCGGCCCTGCAGTAATCGCTCAAGGGCCTCGCGGTGTGCCGATTCGATACTCGACCGCAGCGTCTCGAGGTCGACCGTCGACGGCATGACCGTACCGGTTGCTGCGGCAGCCGCCGGTGCCGACACCGGATAGCAATGCACAACGTGCAGCTCACCGTCTGCCGCACTGGCAAGAACCTCGCCGGTGTCGAGTATTGCCGCATCGAGTGCCGCCGGCTTGTCGCCAAGATGCATGGGATCAACGGCGGCCATGATCACCGGCCGTTGCGACCACTCTTCGTTTTTTACCAGCAACAGGTTTTGCGGACAAAGGCGTATCAGTTCCCAGTCGGTATTGGTAAAAATCGATCGCTTGAGGGCGTGATGGTAGTGCGTGTCCTTTACGATCACGTCCGGCGCAAGCTCCCTCGCCTTGACCAGGATGCCTTCGTGCAGCGGGTGGTAAAACGTCGCATGGGTGGCAACCTCGATACCCGTCTCGCGCAGCGGCCCGGCGAGCCCCTCGAGTCGCTCGCGCGATGCATCAAGCAACGCCTGGCGGCCCTGCTGCAGGTCGGCGGAGTCGCCAAAGCGGGTTCCTGCCAGGTGGTCGTCGTAGTCACAGATCAACAGGTCAAGGCGGGCACCAGTCCGTCGTGCCAGGTCTGCGGCACGGCTGACTGCATTCTGGGTCTCGACAGTAGGGTCTGCGACGGCAAGAATACACTCGAACACATTTCCCTCCGGAATACGGGCTTCCTTTTCATGGTAGAAACGTGCCGGGACTGCGAATATCCGCGAAAATACCTATACATGAGCAACAGCGAAAAACTGCTGAAACGCGACCTGTTGGGTGAGGTGCGCCTGCTGCAGCAGCCCGGCGGCGAGTGGCTCAGCCGGCGTGATGCCGGCGCGGCCCGCTGGTGGCTGCGCCCGATTGCCCGGCGACTGGCGGCACGCGAAAACCGTGCGTTGCAGCTGCTGACGGCAATCGACGGCGTGCCGCGCTCCCTCAGCGCAAGCCACAGCACGCTGGACCGCGAGTGGCTGGCCGGGGCGCCAATGCAGGAAGCCGGTCCTCGCGACAAGGCGTATTACCGCGAGGCCCTGCGGCTGTTGCGGCAGATTCACCGCGCCGGTGTTGTGCACAACGACACCGCCAAAGAGCCCAACTGGCTGGTGCGCACGGACGGCAGCCCGGCACTGATCGATTTCCAGGTCGCGATGTGTTTTCGCCAACGCGGCCGCCTGTTTCGCATGCTGGCCCGCGAGGACGTGCGCCACCTGCTGAAGCACAAACGCACCTACCTGTCCGCTGGTCTGACATCGCGACAGAAGAAGATGCTGGCAACACCGGCAATATCGGCGCGGTTGTGGCGCATCAGCGGCAAGCCACTGTATCTGTG
The DNA here is from genome assembly GCA_013003425.1 of Gammaproteobacteria bacterium. Taxonomy (NCBI): domain Bacteria; kingdom Pseudomonadati; phylum Pseudomonadota; class Gammaproteobacteria; species Gammaproteobacteria bacterium. The sequence continues at coordinate 45,101 of JABDJB010000026.1, forward strand.
GGTCACGCGCCGTTTGCTGGGGTGGTCTGATCGCGAGGGGGCCGACGATCGTCGGCCGGCCGGTTGAACCGCGGGCTTTGCTGCCGGACAATGCCGGATCCAGGACACTGACGGTACAGCATGCCAACGAGTGAAAACACTGATGCCGGCCGCATTCGCAGCGGCAGTGAACGCGTCTACGGCGTACGCATGACGTTACCGCCCGATGACCCGATGCGCCGGGTGCTTGGAGATGAATGGGCCAGCTTTCGCTGGTTTGCCAGCATCGACGAGCGTGACAACGCTCTTATCCGCATGCGCCGGGAACACGAGTACTCCCGGCTGGGTGACACCCCTACCCTGGTTTACGAAAAGGTCGAACGTGACAAACCGCCGGCGCCGCTGAAACGCCCGACGGCCTGAAGGTGACCGCAGGCAACGAAACGGCAGGCGCGGAAGCCGCCTATGCAGCGTGTCGCGAACTGCTGGATGACTACCCGGTGCTGGTGAACATACCGGTGGCCTGGGGCGAAATGGATGCGCTCGGGCATGTCAATAACATCGTCTACTTTCGCTACTTCGAGAGCGCGAGGATGGCCTACTTCGAGCGCATCGGGTTCGGCGAGCCGGCGACCGGCATCGGCCCGATTCTCGCCGAAACCCGCTGCCGCTTCCGCGCCCCGCTGCGCTACCCCGACTACATCGCCGTGGGAGCACGCGCCCGTGCTGTCGAAACTGACCGATTCACCATGGATTACGCTGTGGCCGGGCATCGCGACCGGCGCATCGTTGCCGAAGGGAGCGGCCTTGTGGTGTGCTATGACTACCAGTCGCATCGCAAGACAGCGTTGCCCGGAGCGATAGTCGACGCCATTGAACAGCTGCAGAGCCCATGATCGTGCGACGGACCAACCGAGGCGGTATAGTTCCACGGCTGGAAAACACATAGAACACGGAGTAATTAGATGGCAGACGGCAAGATTGAGATTCCCGCTGACGGTGACCGCATCACGCTGAAGAACGGCGTATTACAGGTGCCGGACAACCCGATCGTGCCGTTTATCGAGGGTGATGGCACCGGGCCGGATATCTGGCGCGCCACAGTACGGGTGCTCGATGCAGCAGTCGAGCGTGCCTATGGCGGCAGCCGCAAGATCCGCTGGATGGAAATTTATGCCGGCGAAAAAGCCAATCGCCTGACCGGCACCTGGCTGCCGGACGAGACGGTCGATGCCTGCCGCGACTTCCTGGTTGCGATCAAAGGACCCCTCACCACGCCGGTAGGCCGTGGCATCCGCTCGCTGAACGTGGCGCTGCGCCAGCTGCTCGACCTGTATGTCTGCCTGCGCCCGGTACGCTGGTTCAACGGTGTTCCTTCACCGGTGCGCAACCCCGCCGATGTCGACATGGTGATATTTCGTGAGAACACCGAGGACATTTATGCCGGCATCGAGTTTGAAAACGGCACCTCTGACAATGCGCGGTTTCTCGCGCTGTTTCGCGAGCATTTTCCCGACGAGTACAGCAAGATCCGTTTCCCGGAAACCTCGGGAATCGGGCTGAAACCGGTGTCGAGCGAGGGCACCGAACGGCTGGTGCGCGCGGCCATCGAGTACGCAATTGCCAACAAGCGGCACAGCGTCACCTTTGTCCACAAGGGCAACATCATGAAGTTCACCGAAGGCGCATTCCGTAACTGGGGCTACGCCCTTGCCGAACGAGAATTCGGGGACCACACCTACACCTGGTCGCAGTGGGAACGGACCCGGGCATCCGACGGCGATGCCGCGGCCAACGAGGAGCAGAAACGCGCCCTGGATGCGGGACGAGTTCTCATAAAGGACGCCATTGCGGACATCACACTGCAGCAGGTACTGACTCGGCCACGTGAATTCGATGTTATCGCCACTATGAACCTCAATGGCGACTACCTGTCAGATGCCCTGGCCGCGCAGGTCGGCGGCATCGGGATCGCACCGGGCGGCAACATCAACTACCTGACCGGCAATGCCGTCTTTGAAGCCACTCATGGCACGGCGCCCAAATATGCCAACCAGGACAAGGTGAACCCGGGTTCGCTGATCCTGTCCGGCGAGATGATGTTGCGTCACATGGGCTGGACCGAGGCTGCTGACTCGGTTATTTCCAGCATGGACAAGACTATCGCCAGCAAGACGGTCACTTACGACTTTGCCCGCCTGATGGACGGCGCGACACAGGTGAAGTGCAGCGAATTTGGTGATGCGTTAATCAAGAACATGTAACTGCATGACGGGCGCAGGCCAGAATGCACCGCCCGGCCCGGCTGCCTGTGCGCGGCTCATTGACGAGGCGTTTGCCACCTACAACTATCATTTCCGCACCGTAACCCAGCGGGCTGCCGGGCGCTTTGCCAGTTGCGACTGGCACGGCAGTCAGCGCGATGCGGTACAGCGCATCGAACTGTATGACCGTGCAGTAAACCGCCTGGTGCGGCGTCTGCGGTCACTGCTGGGTGATGCCGCGACCGAGCGCGAGCGATGGGTGGCGGCAAAAGCCAGTTACCGGCAGCGCACCCGCAACTATCTCGATCGCGCTTTTCACGAGACTTTTTTCAACTCCGTAACGCGCCGCATATTTGGCACTGTGGGCGTTGACCCTGAGGTAGAGTTCACCGAAGCGCAGGAGCTCGCGGACGAAGCGCCAAAACACTCCGCAATTATTCGCAGCCATCGTTATCGCGGCTCTGTCTGGAGTCTCATGGAAGAGTGTCTGCGGGCATTCCCTTTCCAGCTTGAATGGGACAACTTCAGCGGCAGCGTGGATCGCACGGTCGCCGCCATCGAAGCCGCCATGGCGCAACAAGGTGAACGCTATGCGCTGCAGGGCGTGGAGTTCCTGCGGCCGGTCTTTTACCGTGACTATCGTGCCTACCTGATCGGCCGGATGGTCGGGCCGCGTGCCGACACGCCACTGGTGATCGCCATCAAGCACGGTGACAGGGGCCTGCTGGTCGATGGAATTATTTCCGATCGCAAGGAGCTGAGCATTCTTATCGGGTTTGCACGCTCCTACCTGCACGTCGACCTCGACCCGGTGCGTGATGCAGTGCTGTTCCTCAAGTCATTGCTGCCGGCTAAACCGATCGGTGAGGTCTTTACCGCGCTGGGGCGCGCCAAGCAGGGCAAGACAGAGCGTTTTCGCACGCTCATCAGCCACCTGAAGAATACCGGCGACCGTTTTGTCGATGCTGCCTACGACAAGGGCATGGTAATGATCGTGTTTACCCCGACCGATCAGCCGGTCATATTGAAGGTGATCCGCGACCGCTTCTCCAGTTCAAAAACTGTCGCGCGACGTGAGGTGGAAGAGCGTTATCGACTGGTTTTCAAGCACGACCGGGCCGGCCGGCTGGTCGATGCCCAGGAATTTCGCGGGCTGAAATTCAAACGTCTGCGCTTCAGCGATGATGTACTGGACGAACTCGCGAGGGAGGCAAAAAAGACGGTCCGCTTCGAGGACGACTATGTCATTCTGGATCATGTTTACGTCGAACGGCAACTGACGCCGCTGAATGTTTTCCTGCAGCAGGCCAGTGAATCCGAACAGCGCCGCGCAGTACTCGACTACGGTCAGGCCATTCGTGATCTCGCTACCTCAAATATTTTTCCCGGCGACCTGCTACTGAAAAATTTTGGTGTCACCCGCCACTGCCGGGTTATCTTTTATGACTACGACGAACTGTGCCGGGTGACCGACTGCAACTTCAGGGAAATGCCACAGGCGCAGACCATGGAGGAAGAAATGGGATCGCCCGACTGGTATTACGTTGCTGAAAACGATGTGTTTCCCGAGCAGTTTCTGAACTTCCTCGGACTGAAAGACGAGCTGGCAACGCTGTTCCGCGACGCCCACGGCGAACTGCTGACGGCCGGCTACTGGCGTGACATCAAGGAAAGAATCCTGGCGGGCGAGGTATTCGAGATACTGCCGTACCGCCGTCCGGCGTATCAGTACGCCACGCAGCCGGGAGATACTCCCTAGCCCTGCTCCCGGTACCACTGCCAGGTCTGGCGGATCCCGTCACGCAACGAAGTGCCGGCCGTCCAGCCAAGCTCGCTCATCCGGCTTACATCAAGCAGCTTGCGTGGCGTGCCGTCCGGTTTGTCAGAGTCGTAGACAAACTCGCCGCGATAGCCGACCACGTCGGCGATAGTATCGGCCAGCTCTTTGATCGTTACATCGGTCCCGGTCCCGATGTTGTAGATGCCGCCATCGACACTGGCTTCCATCAGGTGCACGCAACCATCAGCCAGGTCGTCGACATAGAGAAATTCGCGTCGCGGCTTGCCGGTCCCCCAGATCACTACCTCCGGGGCGTTGTCGCGAGCCGCGGTATCGATCTTGCGCACCAGTGCCGGCAGCACATGGCTGGTTTCCAGGTCAAAATTGTCGTTGGGACCATACAGGTTTGTCGGCATGGCCGAGACAAACTGCGTGCCGTACTGGCTGTTGAAGGCCTCACACAGTTTTATGCCGGCAATTTTTGCAACGGCATAAGGCTCGTTGGTCTGCTCCAGCGGGCCGGTCAGCAGATAGTCCTCATGCATCGGCTGCGGGCAGTCACGCGGGTAGATACAGCTGGAGCCGAGAAACAGCATGCGCTTCAGCCCGGCTGCGAAAGCCGCATGGACCACGTGCGTCGCTATCGCAAGGTTCTCATAGATGAAATCGGCACGCTGCGTGTTGTTGGCAAGTATGCCGCCGACACGGGCTGCCGCCATGAAGTTGTAGTCAGGCCGCTCCGCCTGCATGAAATCATGCACCGCCCGCTGGTCGAGCAAATCGAGCTCATCCCGCGTGCGGGTAATGATATTTGTATAGCCGCCCTCGCCCAGTCGCCGCAAAAGCGCAGAACCTACCAGGCCACGGTGTCCGGCAACAAAAATCTTCTGGCCTTTTGCAGCGCTCATTCGTGGTACTTGTAGACCTGCAGACCTTCATCCGTCAGCACGCGGTCACGGCGTGCCAGCTCCAGGTCGCCCTGCACCATGTCCGCGACCAGCTCGTCGAAACTGGTGCGTGGTTTCCAGCCAAGCTTCCGTTCCGCCTTGCCCGGGTCACCGAGCAGGCTCTCGACCTCGGCGGGCCGGAAATAACGCGGCTCGACCCTCACGATGGTGTTGCCCCTGGTAAAACCCGGATAATCGTTGTCGGCGGCGACTACTGCATATTCTTCGACACCGCTGCCACGCCATTCCAGCTCGAGATTGAGCTCTTTTGCGGCAGCGTTGATGAAATCACGCACGCTGTATTGCTCGCCGGTGGCAATTACAAAGTCATCCGGCTCATCCTGCTGCAGCATGAGCCACATCATCTCGACGTAGTCACGGGCATGACCCCAGTCGCGTTTCGCGTCGAGGTTTCCAAGCCACAGACCTTCATCGAGCCCGTAGGCAATACGTGACAAGCCGCGGGTAATCTTGCGCGTAACGAAAGTCTCACCGCGCAGTGGCGATTCATGGTTGAACAGGATGCCGTTACAGGCAAACAAGCCGTAGGCCTCACGGTAGTTCACCGTGATCCAGTAGGCATACAGCTTGGCCACGCCATAGGGACTGCGCGGATAAAACGGTGTGGTTTCCGACTGCGGCGTCTCGACGACCTTGCCGTACAGCTC
>JABDJB010000027.1 GCA_013003425.1 Gammaproteobacteria bacterium
CTAGTCAGCGACCACGGCCAGGTCACGCACCCATTGCAGAAAGTCGCCGTTGGCGACTGATTTGCTCAGCGGGTGGTCATCATCCACTTCAATGAGCCGCACCGACTGCGCCTGTCCGCTGGCCGCAAGGTGACGGCTGTCCTGCGGGTCGATGACGGTATCGAGGGTGCCGTGGACTATCCATACGGGGACGCCAACCGGCAGTGACGCCGGCAAGCCGTAGCGCAGACCGGCTTGCGCCAGCAACAGGGTCCGGCCCGACCACAGGCCACGTTGCAGCAGCGCCAGGGCAACGGCACCACCGAATGAGGACCCGATGAGAAGATCGGGTGGCCGCGCCGCCAGCTGGTCTGCCTGTAGCCGCACGGAGGCCTCGAAATCACCCGTATCCATAGCCGGTGTAATGGCATCAAACTCCTGCTGCAGCAGCTGCGACTTGATGCCGAAAGGGCTGCCCTCAAGGCCGTGGATAAACTGCACTTTCAAGTTTGCCGGCATACGTCGACTCCTGTATCGACTGCAGCGTACCATTGCCCGATGAATTGCGCCGGCCTCTACCCATGACAGACGAACGCCCGTTTTCGGGTCTGACACCCGACGTAGTGCTTGATGCCATCGAGCAGGCGGGCTTCGAATGCGACGGGCGCACGCTGGCACTCAACAGCTACGAGAACCGGGTGTATCAGATCGGGCTGGAGGATGGCAGCTGGGTGGTGGCAAAGTTTTACCGGCCCGGCCGATGGCCTGACGCCGCTATTGACGAAGAACACGCGTTTTCCATTCAGTTGCAGGAGCACGAAATACCGGTCGTCGCTCCCATGGTGTGCGCGGGCCACACGCTGCTCGAACACGATGGTTTTCGCTATGCGGTGTTCCCGCGACAGGGTGGGCGCTGGCCGGAACTGGCAACGCAGGAAGACCGGGAAATGATGGGCCGCTTTCTGGGCAGGTTGCACGCCGTTGGTGCCAGCGGCGCATTCGAACATCGTCCGTATGTGGATATAGAACGGCTGGGGCATGAACCGCGCGAGTTTTTACTGGACAGCGACTGGATTCCGTCACACATCACCGAAAGCTACGCTGCCATATCTGATCAACTCATTGCAGCTGTGGAACAGGTTTTTGATCAGGTCGGCACCTGTCGCGAATTGCGCATACACGGTGATTGCCACCTCGGCAATACCTTGTGGACAGACAGCGGACCGCATTTTGTCGACCTCGATGATTGCCTGACCGGCCCGGCGGTACAGGACCTGTGGATGCTGCTGTCCGGGGACGAGAATGAAATGCGCGGGCAGATCGAAGACCTGCTGCAGGGATACGAAGACTTTTATGATTTTGACGCGCGCGAATTGCGCCTCATAGAGCCGTTGCGGGCACTGCGTATGCTGCACTACACCGCCTGGGTGGCGCGGCGCTGGCAGGACCCGGCATTTCCCATTGCCTTTCCATGGCTGGCAGAAAATCGCTACTGGGAAGAACACGTGCTCAACCTCAAGGAACAGTTTGCCGCCGTCCAGGCGGCCTGAAACCAACGCCGCCGGAACGCCAAATCCGAGGACTGGTTCAAGTCATTGTCCCGGCAACCCCCGTAAAATCAGCCATTAACGTTAAATCGGGCCATCGATACGTGGACGACAAAGAGCTGGTCAACCGGGTACTCCGCCAGGACCGCGCAGCGGCCGAGGCACTGGTGCATGAGCATGCCGGTCTGATCTATACGCTGTTCACCCGCGAGTCGGAAGATCCCGATGCTGTCGAGCAACGCTTCGAGCAGTTCTTTGAGCTGCTGGCGAAAAACGACTATCAATTATTGCGCATGTGGGATGGTCGCTCGACCCTGCGCACCTACCTGACGGCACTGGCATTGAAAATGACGCTGGAAGTGCGAAGTCGCGGCGGCGAGCAAAACGATCTCGCAGATAAACTGCTGAAGCCTTTGCGCGATGCGCTGCACCAGGCCATGAACGCTGTGTCCGAGCAGGACCGGCGAATCATCCAGCTGCGCCGCTTCGACGGTCTCGGTTTTCGCGACATCGGCATGCGCACTGGCATGAAGCCGAGCGCAGTCGGTGTGATGCTGCACCGGGCCGAAAAAAGACTGCGTGACCAGGTGTCGATGACCTTTCCTGCACTGTTCCGGGATTTCGTGCAGTGAAACCGGCGCTGGCTCACCAGATTCCGCGTGTTCATCTCGACCCTGAGGTTGTCGCCAGCTATGTCGACGGCCGCGAAGTGGAAGTTGCAGCGCTGGATCACCTTGCCAGCTGCGAACTTTGCCGCACCCGCGCCGGCGACGCTCGCCTGCTGCGCGCGCTGCTGGGCGTCAGGCATGACGACAGCCCGACCACAAGCGTACCGCTGGATGCCGCAACGATCGCCGGCTATCACGACCAGGGACTGCCGCGTGACCAGATGGCTGCCGTCGACCGGCGCCTGCTGGCCGACGATGAAGTACTGCTCGAACTGATCGAGCTGCGGATTGGCCTGCATTCCGGGCTGCGTGCCAGTACACCCCAGAGCAACCTCGTTGCACGCGTGGCTGCCGGTTTCGGTCAGAGTGCATCGCGGCAATCGCTGCGCATTGCTTCGCTGGGTACACTGATCGTGGACTGGCAATCAGAGTTGCCGGCGTTTCACTTTCATCCGGCGACGCCGGAAAACGTAGCCAGCCTCAAAAACCAGACCGATACCGGCGTCAATGATTCCGGCAGTTATCCAGCGCCGGTCGCGCGACGCCAGGTTGATCTGCACGCGGGCCGGCACACGTTGAGAGTACGGATTGCCCCAGGTAACAAGCTGGAGTTATTTGTCTTTGACGAGCAGAATTTCCGCCCTGCCAACGGCATCAGCGTTGAGCTGGAACCGGAACAAGGTGTGGGCCGGCAGACAGTTACCCGCAGTACGGGCATCGTGGCTTTTGAGCTGGCAAAGGGTGCGGCACGAGTTCTTATCGATGCCGGCGACCGCTGGGTACTGGAGCTACGCTAGAACAACATTTTTTCCAGCGACACGGACGACCCCGCCGGACGGCGGGTAAGGCAGGGAAGTTGAAGCCAGGGGTCGCCACCCGAGTGGCAACCCCTGCTGGGTCTTACCAGCGCTGCTGGCGCGGCCGCTGTTCGCGAGGACGAGCCTCGCTGATTCTCAGAGTGCGGCCATCCACATCCTGCCCGTTGAGGCCTTCAATCGCGCTTTGGGCATCGCCATCGGGCATCTGGACGAAACCGAAACCACGGGAACGACCCGTATCGCGATCACGAATTACGGTCACATCTTCGACCGCTCCGAAGGGCGTGAACATTTCACGCAATTTATCTTCATCAACTGAAAAGGGCAGGTTGCCTGCGTAAATCTTGCTCATTTTCTCCACTCACTAACTAAACAAATTCCGGTACTGCCACTGCATTCGTGCACGCGGTTACGCACCGATCGACTTGCGTCGGTTTTCACTCTGAGATACGGGAAAAAAACAACCAGAATCGCCGGAAGAAAATCTGAAGCCAAGCCAACGGTGGCTATCCTAACTGTGCCGGCACGCTGAGGCAACATTAATCGGTTTTTTTCCGGAACAGTGATTCCAGCTCTGATTGCGGGTCTGTCTCCTGCTCCGCGTTCTCGTCGCCAAAAAGTGTTTTCAGTTGCGACTCCGCTTCCGCCTGGCCTGTGGATAATTCTACGTAGGCGTTTGCAGCGGGACGGAAATAGTCGCAGAAATTGGCCTGCTCCTTGTCGCGCACTTCTTCGGCAACCGGTTCGCGGCAGGATTTGGCGACGCCGGTGTCGTAGAACTCACATAGCTTGCATACGTGCAGTTCGGCGTTACACGCCCGACACACTTCCAGCCGCCGCAGCGGAAGGGTCAGTTCCGCCAGCGACTCGCCGCAATTCCAGCAGACCAGTTCTTCGCTCTCAGCCATCGGCAGGCATCCTGAATCAAATTACATCAATAATGTCTCACATCTTATGCGGTCTGAACTATGCTTCGATGATGCCTTCCGTACCCGACTCTGAGCCGGCCGTGCTGCCGGCCGGGATGCTCCGGCCCGATTATGACGGCGCCGGCCTGGTCAATCTCATGGCCACGATTGCCGCTGCGCGCGGCGCAAATGAATCCATATATCCACCGCTCAAACTGCTGGAAAACGAGCAGCCCGAACGGTTTCGCAACATCCTGCTGATTGTCATCGACGGGTTGGGCTACGAGTTCCTGCAGCAGTTCCCGCAAAGCGCCATAGCGCAACATACGCGCGGCGCGCTGACCTCAGTTTTTCCGACAACGACCGCGGCGGCGATAACAACTTTTCTAACCGGGCTGGCGCCCGCACAGCATGGGCTCACCGGCTGGCACATCTGGCTGCAGGAAATCGGCACGCTGGCCGCGGTGCTGCCATTTCGCAGCCGCGGTGGCCACGAATCGCTGACGCAGCGGGGACTCGACCCGGCCGCGGTACTCGATCCGCAACCACTTAACGCCCGGCTCGCGGTCGACAGCCACGTTATCAGTCCGGCGCGTATCGCATTTTCGCCGTTCAATAATGCGTTCAGCCGCGGCGCGAACATCCATGCCTACGACAATCTCGGACAGTTTTACGCAACGATAGTGGATGTGGTCAAAGCCGACAGCGCAGACAAGTACATCTATGCTTACTGGCCGGACCTCGACCATGTCGGCCATCAGGAAGGCATCGGCACCGCCGCGGCGATGCAGCATTTCCTCGACATCGACGCCGGATTCGCTGGACTGATCGAGCAACTCGAAAACAGCGACACGCTGGTGTTGCTCACGGCAGACCATGGCGTTATTGACACTACGGAACAATCACGCGTCAAGTTCGAGCAACATCGGCCGCTGACTGCCATGCTCGACGTTCCGCTGTGCGGCGAGCCGCGCGCGGCATACTGCTACGTACACCCCGGCGAACACACCGCTTTTGAAAACTACATCTCAGCTGAACTGGGTGACATCGTTACTGCAATTCCGAGCCAGCGACTGGTCGATACCGGCCTGTTTGGCCCCGGCGAGCTGCACAGCCAGCTGCGCGCGCGCGTGGGCGACTTTACCCTGCTGATGAAAGAGCCGTACATTGTCACCGACGTGCTGCCGGGCGAATCGCCCAACACGCTGGTCGGCGTACATGGCGGGCTCAGCGCCGCCGAGCTGTATGTCCCGCTTGCCGTTGTTGCAACCTGACACAACCCCAATGGCCAGACTGGCCGGGCTGCGCAAACGCTTGAGACTCCGGTAGCATCTGCGCTTCTTTGGGAAAGAATCAATGAAGAAAAAGACCGCTGTTTTCCTGGGACTGGCAGTACTGGCAGTCGGTGCTGTGGCCCTGGTGTACAACCACTTCATGGACCGGGGCCGGCTGACGACGACACCGGAATACACTGACCTGGCACGAACGGTGGCAGGTAATGAGCTGATATCCACTTTTGATCCTGCTGCCACCCTGCACTTTGCGCCAGAGTACCGTTACCTGGGTGGGCAGAAATTCATTCTTTATGGCGTAGCCGACACCGAGCAGTATCTGTTTGTCGAAACTATGCCGGACGATCGTCTGCAAAGCGTTTACTGGGTGCAGTTCGAAGCCTACCTGCCCGATAAACCCTATAAATATGATTACGACGATTCACCACTGCGGGTGCAGCTGGGCGACTACGAATTCCATACTGACACCGCACCGGTACAGGTTGACCCGAACCGTAAACGTCGCCGTGGCACCGATGGCGCGATGTTCCGGCAGTTGCTTGGCAGCAATGGTTACACGCTGCCCGACAACTTCTCCTATTCACGCATGGTGTACCTGACTGACGAATCACGGCAGAAGGAACTGATGATCATCTTTATCGATGATCTCGCGCCGCTCGGCCTGACCGGCTCGGAACTGAAACCGGACGGGGCCCGGGCACAGCGCTGGCCGGAGATTGAACAGCGGCACCTCGACAAAGTACGTCGCACGCTTGAAGTGCGGTGATGCGGGAAGGACTGTAGCAGCGAAACCAGGTGAGGGGTTTTGTCATGAATGAACGTGAAATTGAATTGCGGCTGTCACGACTCGAATGGCGCAGCCGCGCGTGGTCGCTTGTTGCCGTGGCCAGCCTCGCCGCGCTGGTCGCGGCCTGCTCAACGCTGGCAGCGCAGGGCCAGGTCGTACGCGCCAGTGAACTGCAGATCATCGACCCCGACGGCAACGTGATGCTGCAGCTGGGAGCACACGACGGTGGCTACGGCGTGGTGGTAAACGACACACAGGGCAATGCAAGAGCGACACTGGGACACAACGAGGAAGGCACGGCGCTGTATCTGAAAGATACCGCCGGAGACTCCCGTGTAGGCGCGGCGCATTTCGCTCATGGCGGCAGCGGTTTCGCACTGCATGGACCAAAGCTGCGCGGCGCGGCCGTGCTTTTTTACCGAAAGAACGGCACCCTCTCGTTTTACGATGCGGAAGGCAATGTAGAGGCGCGCTTCCCACAGCGCGACTAGAAAATCGACAAGGGGTCAAGTCTTCCCATTTCCCATCGTTCTCATTGAAGATGGGAAATGGGAAGACTTGACCCCTTGTCGTCGATATCATCGGGCTGCGTGAAAAAACTGATTTATATATTACTGCCCGCGGTACTGCTTAGCGTCGCCTGTCGCCCCGACATTTACGTACGCGACGGCGTAACCGATGGCGACAGCTTTTATCTCGCCCCGCAGGCCTACAACGATAACGACCCGGTGCTGCAGAGCTGGGTGACCTACAGCCTGTTACGCAGCGCCTGTCAGCTGGAAACCGGAAGTGAAAATCCCGCCCGGGTAAGCACCTACAACTGCGAACTCAAGGCGCGCCAGCATCTGCTCGAGGCCTGGCAGGGAAAGCCACATAGCGAGGATGAATACCTGGATACGCTCCTGGACGTGCGCCACGCAGGTTTTCTTGAAGAGTACACCGTGTACTATTTTGGCAAACAAGTCTGGCAGGTACCGGACACAGTCGATATGGATGCATTCGACAACTGGCGCCGGGTTCACCTGAAACGACACCGGCCCGAGACACGCCTGATCGGCTCCTGGGGTTACGCCGGTGCATTAGGCGAAGGCGTCGGTCACTAACGTCAACGGACGGCGCCGAAAATTGCGTTGGGTCGGGGTCAGGTAAAGACGAGGAATCAGGCAAAAAGATGTCGTTGGAAAGGGCGCCGGCATTTTTGGTCTGCGAAGATCGTTCCACCGGTCCGCCGCCGCAAGAAAGGCCAGGAATCGCCCGGCTCATAACGGATTTTTAGTCAGGCATAAGGACGATGCACGAGGGTTCATCGTCGGCGATCTGTTCTTCGATCTCTGGCGAGTCGGGTGACTCAAAAGACTCAATGGCAGCGCTTTCCGGTTCAGCAGCCGGTTCGGCAAAAACCTCGGGCTCTTCGTCGTCGATGCCGCAGTGCTCGCCCGTTGCCAACGTTTCCGGCAACCCGGCACTGCTGCCACAAAGCGGGCAGCTGTCCGGTTTTTCGGCCACGCCGGCGCGAGCCCAGAGAGCAAGCAGCGTGGCAATCTCATTGCCCAACGCGACGTTTACACGCGTCTCATATTGTTCCAGCTGAAAATGCAGCCGGTATTGCCCAATAGAGATGCGATCTCCCGGACGTAACGTGCGTCGTTCACACGATATCTTGTTGACGAAAGTGCCGTTTCGACTGTCGAGATCCTCGACCACCACTTCGCCATCAATCACCAGGATTTGTGCATGTTCGCGGCTGACACCGGTACTGTCGCTGAGCACAATGTCGCAGTTGGAAGATCGGCCCAACCGCAGCCGCGGCCTGTTCAGCCGGTACCGTGTGAGGGTTTTTTTGTCGAGTTCGAGCAGCAGAACGGGTTGACTGTCCGACTGATCGCCCGATTCAATATTGTCCGCAGGTTCGTCCATATTTCGTGGCTGTTTATGACAAAGCCTCTCGCAGAGTAATCAAACGGGGGTCTGTTTTCTGTTAACTCAGTCACGCCCGGGTCCTCGCGCGACTCGCTAAACCCTTGATTTCAGGTTGGCCAGGGGTGGGCGGAACAAAGCCGGCAAAAGATTTTGAATAACGGGATTCGAGTTTGCCCGATTCTCTTGTTCAAGTGCAGATGGTTTTGACCAATCCGGCTTTCCACCCCGGTGCCTGATTACGCTTCCTTCCTTGTAGACAAAAGCGACCGAAGATAACCCTGGACCCGGTCTCCGGTACCTGCTAGCCCGGCGCCGGCTTCAACATACCGGCGAGCTTTGGTGGAAGAGCCCGGTGCATCTCGCGATCGATTCGCCCATCAAGGTAATCCAGCGGCACGTTCTTTCCGTTTTCGGAACAATAGTCGACTACCTCCTGCACGACTTGCTGTATTGCCTGGACATCTTCGTCGCCACGACGCTTCATACCGCCAAAATATTCAACCATAAAGCTATAACGGGAATCGGTAACGAACGGCAATAGCTGCCGCCAAAGCTCATACAAATCGCCCGGATGAAGAAGCTTCGCGACAAAGGCGCGATGGACACGCCTGAACCAGAACAACGCCTCGTGCAGGACGCTACTGCTGATGAGATCCCGGTCGGCTGTGAACACTACCAAACGATCCCCTGTATCCCAGTCATACTCTATATTCTGCGGGGGAAGCCATCTGATCTCACGCGTCAGGGCTACGGTGAAATTGTAGGTAACACTGGATTTAAAGCCCTCCTTGTTTGGCAACCAGACACAGCGAGTCGACGCGATTTTCTGGTATCCGTCTTCGAGCTCATGCAGCAGCCGTTGCCTTTCGATCTCTTTGGTAATTTGCGCCGACTTTGTCTGATGCCGGTTGACCAGGATGTAAGCAATCAACCCAACCAACAGCGCACCGAGAACCGAGAGCAGGATATTGCTCAGGAACAACGCCAGCTCCACAGCAATCTGGGAGATTTCCTCTGGTGGCAGGCTGTCGTAGCGTTCGCTCGTAATAATTTCTCTTATAATGGACTCAATTTGCTGTTGCAGCCATTTGTTCATGTCCTACTGCCCTCCGAATCATGCAGGCATAAGCATAGACAACGAGACAGACAAATGGGGCACGAAAGCATTTCCGCGGTAACCTGGAGAATCGGGAAACGGGGTTGGAGCGCAAGATATTGGGTGGGTCGCCGAAGTCCATTGATCGCGGCGCACAGGCCGCAGACATTCCCGTATTCACACTGCCCGATGAGCGCCCGGCTACCGGCGCAGACACCCAAAGGAAGGATTGACGCTCGGCTTTCCAGGCGGTTGCCGATGGCAATGTAAGTGTGAAACGGCTAGCGGCGCTCTGTTCACATACGGCCGGTCGCCTTACAGCGAGAATAACCGGGGTGATTTGCTGGCGACCGCGGCTTCCGGTTCTATGGCCTGGAAAATGCGGACTATGGGCTCCTTTTTTCGGCACTGAAGCTCTGAAACCTTGAAATTCAGAGGTGAATTTCATATAGTCCGAATCGGACTATATGGAAAAAAATGAATAATGATCGGCTGAAGCGGTTCCTGCCGGGCGTATTGGTTGCTCTGTCTGTTGCTGGCTGTGTGAAGGTCGCCCCGGGACCAGCACAGGTGCGTGTCGGCGAGCATTTGTACTACGCAGGCAACAGCGTTCGGCTCAGCACGAACCTCGACGGGCAACACGCTTTTGTTTCCAGTCATGTTGGTTCCGAAGGCCCTTTCAATTTCATAGTCGACACCGGAGCCGGGGTCAATGTGATCGACCGTGAAATTGCCGAAGGGGCGGGAATGCAGAAGATCGGCGAAAAAGAAGTTCTTTCCGGTGGAGTGGAGCCGGTTACAGCCGACATCGTCGTCATTCCGAGCGTCACAATTGATGGTCTCACCATAAAAGACGCCGAGTTTCTGATCATGGAGCTCAATGCCATGTCACTCGGCCAGCTTCAGGGTGTCGTCGGAATGGACTTGTTTCGCGAAACACTGATCACTTTTGATCCTGCTAATGACCGCATCGTAATTTCGCACGATGAACTAACGGCGGACCATGCAGGTGTGATCGCTTACAACCCGGATGCTCAGTCCGGATTTCAATTCCAGATTGATGTGGTGGGTCAGCCGGTAATGATGCATCTGGATACCGGTGCGCCGTCCACCTTCACCTTCCCACTGGCTATGAGCGCGACCATACCGCTGCAAGACGGGATGCAGCAGGGACCGGCAGCACAACTGGTCGGCGGCCAGCGTTCAATTCAGCTCGCTACGGTCGATGGTGTGATAAAACTCGGCGACATCAGCTTCGAAAATCCGGCCGTCGCGTTTATCGATCCGTCGACGCCGCATGGCAACATCGGCAATGCCGTGCTGGGGGATCTGGTGCTGAGTATCGATCAGCGTAATGGTTTGTTGTCGCTACGCAAGTCAGAAACTACCAAAGTCACCCACGTTGTCGAAGCTGAAAACACTGGCAAACCACGACGGCTGGGAATGCAGCTCCGGTCATTGCCTGCAGGCACACCACCGACGGTCACGATGGTAGAGGCAGGGTCATTGAGTGCACGTGCCGGCTTGCAAGCTGGCGATGCACTGATTTCTGTTAATGGTCAGTCAATGCAGGGGCTCAGTTTCAAAGAGCTGGGGTCTTTGTTCAGGAGTGCGATACCGTTGCGTTTTGAAGCGGAGCGTAACGACAAGCCATTTATTGTCGAAATCCGCTGACCGAGCCTGGATTATGCGAAAACTCAGTGAACTCGAGGGCGTTGCACTTGGCATTATTCTCAAAAGCCAACCCTGCACCGCGTATTCGTTACGTATGGAGCTAAAGGCGTCACCATCTTCTCACTGGCGGGCCTCGGCCGGAGCAATCTATCCATTACTGGCGCGACTGGAAGAAGAAGGCTTCATAGAGTCGACTGCTGACAGCACCGATGGCCGTGGGCGCAGGCCGCTGTCGATAACACGGAATGGCAAGAAGGTGCTCAAGGCCTGGATCAAGGAAATAGAAAAGCCCGAGTTGTTAGCGTCGATATTTGACCCCTTGAGAAGCCGCGTGTTTCTACTCGGCGCGCTCGCACCCAGGGAGCGAATAGCACTTGCCGAGAGTGTGCTGGAGTCCCTGGGACTTCACCTGCAGACAAGTCGGGACTACTTGCAGCAACACCCGGCATCGGATGATTTTTTTGAACATCTGGGTGCGATGGGGGGCGTCATGAACGCAGAAAGCAGGATCGAATTTTTGCAGACAGTGTTGACGCAGATTCGCACACAACAAACGTGAAGCAATCGCTCGCCGGAGGATTCAGGATGCGATTTATAGCTATGTTACTCGTAATGCTGGCTGGCTGCGCAAACACCAGCACGGCAATCCAGCCTCTTGAATTGGGGGATGGTCAAATTGATGGCCGAAAGATCGCAGAATACGAACTGCAATGGCAGCAATGCGCGTTTGCCGAGGGCAACTGGGTAGACGGAGGCATGCTGACCGAACAGGTTGCTGTTATAGGCGACCAGACTTTGCGGCTACGTCATATCGTCAAACGACCGAGTGGCCCGACAACCGTTGCGACGACCTATTTCGAGCGCGATACCTTTGGTCCACGACGAATGGAAGTTATCGCGATAATGCCGGACGCGTCCCGGAAACTACTTGCGGTGCAGGAACTAAACGCGGACGGCTATCAGGGCTGGAGTGCGCTGGCAGGTGCACGGGAGAGCGTGCAGGGGAAGATCAACTCGAAGATGTTGCCTGGCGCCGTAATGGGTCTGCCACTCGCCACATTGGGATATCAGGAATCACCGTTGGAATTTTCGGCGTCGATGATGAGCTTTGATGCGACCTACCGGGTGATTGTCAGTTGGGTGGGTCGGGAAACACTCGAGTACAACGATCAAAAAGTTGAGGCCTTGCTTGTGGATGCCGAATGGCATCATCAAGAGTCAGGGGATATTTATCCTCCGGGGCCTGACGCCAGTGGCGGTCGCTACTGGCTGGTGCCGAAGCCACCGGAAGGCTTTCCGTATGTACCGCGTTACCAGACAGATACCTATGCGGTTGAATTCGTGCCGGGTGTCTGCCCGCAAACGAAGTGAATACGGGATAGAAACCGGCCAAGTTTGAATACGCCGGCACATGTTGCCGGATTCAGTCGCCCTGAGCTCGTAATCAGCCGGTTCGAAGAAGGTAGGTTGTCGGTCGACGCCACGCTGAATGACGTGTTGCGGTATCCCTGGCAGCAAGTAGCGTGCGGGCGCGGCAATGATCGGATGCAATGAAGCTTGGCCCATTAAAAGATCTTGGGGGGGCTACCGCCAGCTGAAAAATCAGCCTTTTAGAGTCAATTGTTGCAAAGAATCTCGGTCTGACCCCAATTACC
>JABDJB010000028.1 GCA_013003425.1 Gammaproteobacteria bacterium
GGCGAGACCCATTACTGGGTGGAAACCGAGGTCGATAACTACAAGGTAAGCAAGAAGGGCCAGCGCAAGCGTCAGGGCGACGCGGTGGTGATGAAAGTGCTGCTGCCCGCGTCCGCGCTCAACGGCGACCCCGGCAATATCCTCAATAACCTGGGCGGTTACGGCAAGGAGATCATCATGCAGGCCGGCGACGCACAGCCCATGCGTATCCGCGAGGGCGGCATGATGGCCGGCATGATGCTCAAGGCGATGGGCGTGAAGGTGGAATACCAGTTCGCCAGCGCGGGCAACGAGAAAGTTACGGTGCCGGCCGGCGAGTTCAAAGCGGAAAAATTCACCGGCTCCGGCTCGGTCGAGACCCGCGTACTCATGAGCAAGATGTCAGTGCAGAGCGATTCGCAGTTCTGGCTGTCGCGCGACGTGCCGTTCGGCATGGTGAAAATGAGCTCGGTCGAAACCGTCAACGGCAAACCGCAGACCACCGAGGCGCACCTGGCCGCCTACGGCAACAGCGGCGCGACCAGCGCCATCAGCGGCGAGCCCATGGACATGTTTGGCGGCCCCGACGGCGGCCTCAACCTGCAGGACCTGATCCCCGGCGGCTAAGCATGGGGACAGTACATGTATATCCATACAGGCACTGTCCCTATCTTCGGGGTGCCAGCTGCCTGCCGGTCAGGCTCTCGATTCTCGCGATGAACTGCTTCGAGCCCAGCGGTCGGCCTGACTTCGTGTGCCTGCGAAAGCTGTCATGCGCGTCCGCGCTGTCTTCGTCTGCCAGGTAGGCCCGCCAGTCCGGGAAAAGCTCAAGCATGGGTGCGACGGATACCAGTGAATCGTCGTGTCCGGCAAGGTGCGCGCGTGCGCTCGACCATTCCCAATCGTCTGCGGCAGCCGCCAGGCGCGCCCTGACGGGATTGAGTTCAACATACCGAACGCAGGCGACAAGATGGGCTTCGTCCATAGGGAAGGAGTTGAATCGCGCCTGCCACAAGTGCCCCCGCCAATCGTTTCGCTCGTTGATCTTTCGAGCGAATCTCTCGTGCGGCTTGGCGATTGCCCCGCGCAGACCGTCCAGGGTGCTCGGTACCAGCACCAGGTGAACGTGATTGGGCATGAGGCAATACGCCCAGCAGCGAGTGCCGGCAAACTCACATTCTTTTGATAGCAGGCTCAGGTAGAACCTGTAGTCATCGTCTTTGAAGAAGACCTGTTGCCGCCGGCTCCCTCTTTGAATGACGTGATGTGGGTAACCGACTGCGACGACCCGGGCGATCCTTGCCATTGTCGGGGACAGCACCTGTATGTCTGAGTTGTTCGCGGCTGAGGCTACCGGCGTGCCCGGATGCCGTCGCGGCTGAAATCTCGCCAGAATCCCCGCAGTACCTGTATGGATATACAGGTACTGTCCCCATCTGAGTACTAATACGGATAGACACGCCCTGGCTGGCTGTCGGTGGATTTTACAATTCCCGCAGTTTCGGGGTGCTTCAGGGCCGGCGAAAAACCACAGGTTACTGAAAAATATAGGAGCACTGGATTCTGGCGCGGGTTTTGCATTCACAGACATCAGAGCCATGGAGGCACTGACGTCTGACATAATCCACTGGGGAGCTACCAAAAATGAGAATTAAAGAAACGGAAAAACAGCAGTTTGAGCAAGACCTGCTGAGTTATTCGATTTCGGCACAGAACCAACCGACCGCGAAGAGTTCCTGGAAGGCGTACGGTGCCGCTGCTTCGACCGCGCTGCTGGCCAGCTCGGCACTTGAGGCCGCCATCATCTACAGCGGGCCGCAGAACATCAACATCACCGCTTCCGGCTCCGGTGCGACAGCGTATACCGCGATCGACATGGATGGCGGTGGTGCCGATTTCGGATTCGGCGCCGCCAATTTCGGTGTTTATAATACGTTTTATGGCAGCACGGTTGTTACCGGCACTAACGCCGCATTTGCCGTCGGATACGGTGGCGGCGGTATAGCCGCTTCAGCCACTTACGGGCGTGCAAGCAAGTTCAGCTCCGGTGCAACCATCGGTGGCGGCGCCGGTTTCGCAGGGACCGCCTTTTTCAACGCCACCGCCGCGACCAGCAACACGACGGCCTTCAACGCCGGGTTCAACTCGTCGACCGGGTTTATCGGCGTGCAGCTGGCCAGCGGCAATTTTGGCTGGATCCAGGTCCACGTCGACTTTAGTTTTGCGCCCGGCAACAATGGAGTGACGATCCTGGACTGGGCCTATGATGACAGCGGTGCAGCGATCCGGGCCGGCGACACCGGTGCGGTAGCAGCGCCGGAGCCGGCCACCAACATGCTGGTGGGCATGGGCCTGCTCGCACTGGGCGCATCCGGTATCCGCACGCTGCGTCGGCGCAAACGCGAAGCCGGCCTGACCAGCTGAGCGCTGCCAGACCAGCCAAGGCCACAAAGGCTGCAAAAACCCCGCCTCGGCGGGGTTTTTTGTCAGGCGAGTCTGGCCTGATATTGTCAAAACCCAGTGTTGCGTATCCGTCGGTGGAATTACGCAAAACACGGCAATAAGATCAGCGTTCGACATAGAGGTAGAACACAATGCCAACCCCGATCAAAAACAAAGTATTGCTTATTGGCTGGGACGCAGCCGACTGGAAAAGCATCGGACCGCTGATGGATGCCGGCAAGATGCCGGCGCTGCAGTCGATGGTCGAGAACGGTGTTTCAGGCAACCTGTCTACCCTGCACCCGGTGCTGTCGCCGATGCTGTGGACCTCTATCGCAACGGGCAAGCGGCCTTTCGATCATGGCGTGCACGGTTTTTCCGAACCCACTGCAGATGGCAAAGGTGTGCAGCCGATCTCGGTGCTGGCTCGCAAGACCAAGGCGATCTGGAGCATACTCAACCAGCACGAACAGCGGTCGGTGATCGTCGGCTGGTGGCCAAGCCATCCTGCCGAGCCCATCAATGGCGTGATGGTGTCCAACCACTACCAGACCGCGCTTGGCCCGCTGAAGGACGGCTGGCCCATTGCACCGGCCATCGTGCATCCGCCGGAAAAATGCGAGGAGCTGGCCGAGCTGCGCTTTCATCCCGATGAGCACATGGCGCCACACATATTGCCGTTTGTGCCGCGCGCCGCGGAAGTCGACCAGGAAGAAGACCGGCGCCTGGCGTCGTGCCTGAAAATTATCTGCGAGGCCACCAGTATTCACTCCTGCGCCACCGAGTTGCTCGAGAATGAAAGCTGGGACTTCGCCGCCGTCTATCACGATGCGATAGACCACTTTGGCCATGGTTTCATGAAATACCATCCGCCACGGCTGGACCGCGTTCGGGAAGGCGATTTTGATATTTATGGCAACGTGGTTACGGCAGGTTACCTGTATCACGACATGATGCTGGGCCGGATGCTGGAACTGGTGGATGACGATACGACAGTGATACTGGTGTCCGATCACGGTTTTCATTGTGACCACCTGCGTCCCGCCTCGATCCCGCGGGAGCCGGCCGGCCCGGCCATCGAGCACCGCGATTTCGGCATATTCGTCATGCAGGGTCCCGGGGTGCGCAAGGACGAGCTGATTCACGGCGCATCGGTGCTGGATATTACGCCGACACTGCTGACGATGTATGGCCTGCCGGTTGCTGACGATATGGCGGGCAAGCCGCTGCTGGCAGCTTTCGCGGAGCCGCCTGAAGTCACGCATATTCCCAGCTGGGAAGACGTAGCGGGTGACGACGGCCAGCATCCGCCGGGCAAACAGACGGATCAATACGAGTCCAAGGCGGCACTGGAGCAGCTGGTGGCCCTCGGCTATATCGAATCGGCCGGCGAAGACGCCGAGATGGCCGTGGAAAAAGTCGTGCGTGAGCTCCAGTACAACCTGGCGCAGTCCTATATGGATGCGGACCGCAACCGGGCCGCCGAGCCGATCCTGGAGGACCTGTACGCACGTTACCCGCTGGAATACCGCTTCGCGATCAAGCTGGCGATGTGCTACCGGGCGCTGGACAAGACCGACAAGCTGGCGCCGCTGGTCGAGGAGCTGAACAACGGCACCCGGCGCGATGCCGAGGTAGCGCGGAAGAAACTCAAGGAATTTGCCGACGTGGCGCGCGCCCGCCGTAAAGCGCGCAAGGAGCAGCGCGAGGCTGATGAGAAGGCCGGAATCGACCCGAAAGACCGGAAAGTGGAGCCCATCTTCGACGAGGAAGAGCGGAAGGCTATCGCCGAGCTGCGCGACATCTCCAGGGTCAATATCGCGTCCATCGAATTCCTGGCCGGCTACGTGCAGGTGGCCGACGGCAATGCCGAGGAGGCACTCGAGCACCTGCTGATAGCTGAACAATCCGACGTCGTGCGGCCGGGCCTGCATTTGCAGATTGGTGAGGCCTATCTCAAGCTCGAACGCTGGGAAGATGCTGAACGGAGTTTTCTCAAGGCGGGTGAGCTCGATGGCGTCAACGCCAACGTTCACTTTGGACTGTGCCGCACCTATTTGTCGCAACGCGAAAACCAGAAGGCGGCCGATGCGGCGCTGAAAGCGGTGGGGCTGCGTTATCATTACCCGATGGCGCACTATTGCCTGGGTATGGCCCTGCACCGGATGGGCAGGATCGACAGTGCCATTGAAGCGCTGAAAGTGGCCCTGTCGCAAAACCCCAATTTCCCCGAGGTACATGAGCGGCTGTCTACCATCTACAGCAAACGCCTTAACGAACCGGACCTGGCGCTGACGCACACGGTCCTGGCCAAGGAAATGAGAACAGAAAACCGCCGGCGGCGGCGCGAGGCGCTGGGCCTGCCGATCCCGGAAAAGGTAGCGGTGGATCTCGACGAGATGCTGCCGAAGGTGCCGTCCGTCGAGCGCGAGGTAGACCCGAAGAAGATCCCACGGCTGCGCCAGCCGCCGGAGGCGCCACAGAGCGAGCCGGCTGATGACAGTGAGTACATTACGATCGTAACCGGGCTGCCGCGTTCGGGAACGTCGATGATGATGCAGATCCTTAATGCTTCCGGCCTGCAGCCACTGACCGACGAGCTGCGCGAGGCGGACGAAGATAACCCGCGCGGTTATTTTGAAATCAAGGAAGCTACCCAGCTGCGCGACAACCCGAGCTGGGTGGGCAATGCGCGTGGCAAATCGGTCAAGGTGATTGCGCAACTGCTGGGCGAGCTGCCGCAGGGCTACAAGTACCGCGTCATTTTCATGCAGCGAAATATTGACGAGGTGCTGGATTCGCAGGCCATGATGCTGGAGCGCCTGGGCAAGGAAGGCGGTAAACTGGCGCACGAAAAAATGAAGACGGTGTTTCAGGGCCAGCTTGCACATGCCCGCAAACTGCTGCGGCGGCACGGTATCCCGACGTTTTTCGTACCGTATGTCGCGGCAATCGAGAAGCCTGAACTGACGGCTGAAAAACTGGCTGAATTCCTCGGTTCAGACGCAGACGCAAAGGCAATGGCTGCGGCGATCGATCCTTCGCTTTACCGGCAACGTCGCAAAGCCGCGGCAGACGACGAAGACGACCAGTCTGCGGCCGGTTGATGGTCAGCGGATGCGAATGTTGACCCGGGTACCGGCCCGGACGAGTTTGGTGTCGGCTACGATTGCTTGCCTGCCAGCATTGGCATTGGTGGCCTGTACGCAGGACCCGGGCAAATCCGGGGCCGACGAAGAAGCCGGTTCTTCGCCCGCGGTATTTCGCGAGGTGGCCGCGGAGACCGGGCTGGACTTCATGCACTTCAACGGCATGTCCGGCGAGTTGTACTTTGTCGAAGTGACCGGTTCCGGCGTCGCGCTGTTCGACTACGATAACGATGGCGACCTCGATGTGTACCTGGTGCAAAGCGAAATGCTGGGCCCGGCGAGCCTGGAGGAGGCTACCTTCCCACCAACCGGCCCGCTCACCGATCGGCTGTTTCGTAACGACCTGGCGATAAACGCCGACGGTGAGGCTGTTCTGCAGTTTACCGATGTCACCGAGGCGGCAGGACTGGACATGCATGGTTACGGCCTCGGGGTGGCTGCTGGCGACTACGACAATGACGGATGGGTGGATCTTTACGTTACCCGGTTCGAGTCGAACGCGTTACTGAGAAACCTTGGTAATGGCCGCTTTGCCGAAGTTACCGAAACTGCCGGCGTGGATGACACCCGCTGGACCGCGAGTGCCAGTTTTGTCGACGTCGACCTCGACGGGTGGCTGGACCTTTATGTCTGTAACTACGTCAATTTTACGATTGCAGGGCACAAGCGCTGTGCAATGCCGTCGGGTGCGCGCGAATACTGTGGCCCGATCAGTTACCGGTCAGAACCCGATCGACTGCTCCGTAACAGCGGCGACGGCACGTTTGAAAACGCGACCGGCCAGGCCGGCATCGCGCGTGAATTTGGCGGCTGTCTCGGCGTTATCGGCGCCGATTTCAACGGCGACAATCTGCCCGACCTGTACGTGGCCAATGACGGCACGGCCAACCAGTACTGGGTCAACCAGGGCAACCTTCGTTTCGAGAACGACGCCTTGATGGGTGGCGTGGCGCTGAACTGGAAGGGCTCGGTCGAGGCCAGCATGGGTGTCGGCGCGGCCGATTTCGACAACGATGGCGACCGGGATATTTTCATCACCCATCTCGATGGCGAAACCAACACGCTTTACCTGAACGATGGTGCAGGGATGTTTTCCGATGTCACGCCGGTCAGCGGCCTGGCCGATCCCAGCCGCAGCCTGACCGGTTTCGGCATGGCCTGGTTCGACTACGATAACGACGGATGGCTGGACCTGTTTATTGCCAACGGCGCGGTCAAGCTGGTCGAGGCGCAAAAGCGTGCCGGCAGCCTGCATCCGCTGGGCCAACGCAACCAGCTGTATCGCAACCTCGGTAACAACGGGTTCGAGGAAGTGCTGGACCCGGCCGTTGGCGCCGAACTGGAGGTCAGCCGCGGCACCGCCGTTGGTGACCTCGACAATGACGGCGACCTGGACCTCGTCGTGACCAACAACGCCGGTCCCGTCCGCTTACTGCGCAACGAGGTGGACAATAACAATCACTGGCTGGGTGTCCGCCTGCTCAGTGGAAAGCGTGATGCGGTCGGTGCGCGCGTGGAAGTTTTCCGGGACGGGCTGCCCGCGTTGTGGCGCTGGTCGCAGGCAGACGGCAGTTATCTGTCTTCCAATGACCCGCGTGTACTGGTCGGCCTGGGTAATTCAACAGACATCGACGAGCTGCGCGTGCACTGGCCGGACGGAAAAGTCGAAAGCTGGCGCGGCCTGGGCATTGACCGCTATGTCACTTTAACAAAAGGCGAAGGGCAGTCATTGCCCTGAGGTTCCTGGCGGGGGCCTCATTCGGGTGCCGCAGCTGGCCCCTTTTGACGATTGCTGTAGGCCTGAAGGACGGTCTCCAGTCTCTGGGTAGGCGTGCCGGCGCTTCGCGCAAGCTCGATAGCCTGCTGCTGCACACTCACTGCTGAATCGAAATCACCAGCCGCTGCGTGCGCCATGGCAACGGTGCCGGCGTAGCGCCAACTCTGTCGGTCGGCATCGAAGGCCTGCTGTGCCAGCGTCATCACACGAGTCACCGGGGGTTCGCTCTCACACTGCAACAGCGTGCGGGCGAGACCGTCAGCCAGCAAATGGCTGTCCGGCAGCGCTGAATGCGATTGTTCCAGCGCGTTCAGCGCCGCGCCGCAGCCGGCAGTGCGCCTGAGCGCCGCGGCGCGTCCGGCATGCGCGCGTACGCTCGCCGGCTCACGCTCCAGCACGAACTCGAAAACACCCAGCGCGTCATCGGGTCGGTTCAGGTAGTCCATCAATAATTGGCCATAGTCGAGATTGATTGTGATATTGTCCGGTTCCAGTTCGAGCGCCGTTTCTATAGCGGCCCGGGCTTGTTCCATGTCGCCTTGTCGTCGATAAAGGCGCGACAGTGTCCCGCGCAAGACGGCGGCGTCTGGATTAATCTCGATTGCACTCTCTAACATAGAAACCGCCTCTTCGGTTTTCCCTGTCCAATCCATCGCCCGCGCCAGGCGAGCACGTGCAAAACTGCTCTGCGGGTCGATTTCGAGTGCCTCGCGATAGAGCTCGATCGCGGCGCCAACGCGGCCACTTTCAAATGCCCGGTTGCCCTGACGCACGAGTCTTGTGGCGTTCACGGCACTTTGATGCATCGACTTGAGTAACGGATCACTAACGGTTGCTCTCCCACCGTCACCGACACCTTGCAGCAATTCCCTGGCCTGGTCATTCTTGCCGACTGCCCGGTAACTCATTGCAAGCTGGTAATGAATAAGGTTTTTTATTGTCGCGTCGGATGCCGCCTCTTTGATGGCCTCCAGGGCCTCGATCGCACTGGCATGGTCGCCCTCGGCTGCGTCAACCTGCGCCAGGGCGACGACGGGCATCATCGCACTGGGGTTGATCTTTTTGGCCTGCTCGTACATGAGACGGGCGTTGTCGTAATCGTTCTCGACCTGGTACAGGTCGCCAAGCCAGGTCAGCGCCGCAACAAACTGCTGTGGTTCGGCGGTGACATCCTGTTTCATTAGCTCGATGACGCGCTGCAGTCCGCGGATGGCAATCGATGTCTTGCCGGCCTTGCGGAACAAGTGGGCACGATAATAGGTCCAGCGGTAGTCATCGGGTGCGAGCAGTTCGGCATTGCGATAGCTGACCTCGGCGGCGTCGTTCAGTTCGTGACTGTGGAAAATCTTGCCCAGTTCACCGTAGGCCTTGGCCAGCAGCTGACTGTCCGGACTGGATTTCTCGAGGGCCGCCACGCGCTCGTACATCTCTTCGAGCTGTTTCCTGGAGGCGGTTTCCAGCCTGTCCAGGTCCGGAAACGGAATGGGCCGCACCGTATCCCGGGCATCGACGCCGCCTGTCACCGGCTGCGACTCGCTGCAGCCGGTTGCTGCAATCAGCAGGCACAAGGCAAGCGAAATTATTATTCTCAGTGGTCGTTCGGTCATCTGGAAAGGCCCTGTTTCAATCATTACCAAACCCTACCGCAGAGCCGGATCAAAGGTCCAGAACGCTAGTCGCGGGTAAAGGGCACGAAGATGACCGGGGCAACGTTATTCGTGTTGATGCTGCCATCTTCCAGCTTTGTGAGAACCTGCAGAATCTGCGTACGGCCTTCCGGCCCGACCGGGATCACCAGCCGCCCGCCAACGGCTAACTGGTCGATCAGCGGTTGCGGCACCGTTTCCGGTGCGGCGGTCACCAGGATGGCGTCGAACGGTGCGTTTTCCGGCCAGCCGGCGTAGCCGTCGCCGGCCCTGACACTGACATTGTCATAACCCAGGCGATCGAGCGTTGCCGCGGCGCGCTCGGCGAGCATGTCGATGATCTCGATGGTGTAGACATGGCCGGCCAGCTCGGCCAGCACGGCCGCCTGGTAACCCGAGCCGGTACCTACCTCCAATACCACCGACTCCGCGTCGACCCCCGCCAGGTCGGTCATCAGCGCAACGATGTAGGGCTGCGAAATCGTCTGGCCTGCGCCGATGGGTAATGGCCGGTTGTCGTAAGCGACACGGCGCTGCCGCGGCGTCACGAATTCGTGGCGCGCGACTTTTTCCATGACCGTCATTACGCGTTCGCTGACGTACGGTGGGCCGCTGCGGCGAATCTCTTCCAGCATGAGTCGGTGGGCCGGTGCGGTGTCGTGTTGCGCGGGTTGCTGTTGCAACCTGGAATGATCGGCAACCGGATCCGGCCCGCTGCACGCGGCGAGCAGGGCGGCGATTGCTGTCAGGGTGTGTCTGCGCATTCGGCCATCTCCTGGTTCTTAATATAGCGCGGTTCCCCCGTAAGAGCGGCTCGTGGGAGCGGCTTTAGCCGTGACCCAGGCAGTCGCCGCTCCCACGAGGCCGCTGCCACGAAGCATGGTCGCAAGTCGCGGCTGAAGGCCTACAGGACGAAACAGAAAATCAACGGGTTAGCGGCTGTCAGCCACAGGAAATCAGAGGCTTAATCCGCGATTGTGACGCAGGTCGCGTTGCCGGGCGGTTCGCGCCAGTAATTTTACATATCCAATGTGCTGATCCCCGTCGATGTCCTGTCCGGAAGGTTGTTTCGGCCGGGATTTGCGGGATGGACTGGAATATTTTTTGATGCGATTGCCGGCTGACAATCTGCTGCGCAGACTTGCGTCGCACCCCCTGGCGGGTGCGTGGCTCAGCATCGTGTTCGCAATTTGCATGAGCTCGGCCGACGCGGCGACCTACACAGTCACCAAGACCGCCGATACCAGCGACGGCGTGTGCAATGCTGACTGCTCGCTGCGCGAAGCGCTTACTGTCGCCGTCGGCGGCGGCGATATTGTTGCTTTCAATATTCCACTGGCCGATCCGGGCTACAGCGCCGGTACCGGCGTATTTACCATTGCGCCCGGCTCACCGCTACCTGCAATCTCCGGTGCCAACACCACCATTGATGGTACGACCCAGACAGCCAACGTTGGCAACACCAACCCGACGGTGCACGGTACCGGGGGCCTGGTGGGGGTCAACGAAGAAATCCTGTTACAGGTCAACGGGCCGGAAATAGAGATCCTGGGACAGAACACAATTGCCGCGGGGTTACGCGTGAGCGCGAACAACACCGTGATTCGTGGCCTGGCAATCTATGGTTTTGGCAACGCCAATGGCGAAGGCGATATCGTGGTCGATAACGGCGTCAACGGCGGCACGTTCGAGTTCAACGTACTCGGTGCCCGGGCACACTTGTTTGCCGACCCCGCGCCCGGTCCACGCAGCCGCGCCGGTTTTGCTTCCAACGGTGGTGATGCCTGGACACTGCAGAACAACGTCATCGGTTTCGGCCAGACCCGTGGCGCCTATATCGTCAATGCTTCGCAGAACTGGGTGGTGCAGGGCAACGAATTTGTTGACGGTGGGTTGGTCGACATAGGCGGCGACAATATCGCGATTGAAGGTAATTCCACACCGGGCACCGTCAGCGCCAACCTGATCAGGGGTGCGGCCAGCCAGGGCCTGGTTATTTCCGGCACCAATGCCAATACCATCATCAATAATACTTTCCGCGGCAATGGTGTCGGCCACGTCGGCACGCCACCGGCGCAAAGCGGCGCATTGACGCTGCGGTCGACCGCTGACAATGTTGATATCAAGCGCAACATATTTGATGCCAACTATGGACCTGGCTTGATGATAAACAATGGGTCGATAGACACTCGTTATACGCGCAATCACTTTTTTGACAACGGCACTATTTTATCCCGCAACGGCTCCGGTCCCAGCAACCAGATCGCTGTAGACCTGCAGGAGCCAACTGACAACCAGAATCTCGGCACACCGCCTTATTTCAACCTCAATGATGACGGTGACGGCGATAGTGGCGGCAACGACATCCTCAATTTCCCTGTAATCGAAACAGCTCAAATCCTTGGGCCAAACCTGGTTGTCAGTGGCTACGTGACTGCAAATGCCTCCATCGAGTTTTACCTTGGTGATGCAGACCCCGGTAACTGGGGCGAAGGCCAGATCTTCCTGTTCAAAGACGATGAAGGTTCCGGCAACGACAATGACGGCACGACAGGCAGCTATGGCCCGGGGGCGGTCAATGGCGTGGTACAGGGGGAAGAGACCAATGTGCCGCGATTCAGCTTTACCGTGCCGCTGGCAACGCTGCCCGTGCCGGTAACGTCTTCGGATGAAATCGTAGCCACGGCAACGGATGCAACCCAGACCTCCGAATTCAGCGCACGCGCTCCGGCTTTCGCCGGCAATATCGGTGGCACCGTATTTGTCGACATCGTCGGTGACGGGCTGGCGGACGGGCCGATCGGGCCATTGCCGAATCCATTCGAATCCGGCACCCGGATCGAGCTGTGGCTCGACGGCGGTGACGACCTGCCCGATGGCGGCGACGATGTTTACCAGTCATTCACCACCTCGGCGCTTGCCGATGGCACCTACGCGTTTTCCAGCCTGAGTAACGGTACTTACTGGGTCACGGTCGATGCCGGCGGCGTTAACCGCGGGCCTTACAACGGCGGTTATTCGGGTGCCGATGCCTGGGCCGAGCAGACGTATGGCCCTGTTGGTGCAGCCACCTATGATGGGGTGTCATGGTCATTCGCGCCGACCGCAGGCGCGGTGTATGGCGGCGCGCGCTGGGACCAGTCCGACCGCTTCCCGCCGGCCAACTCCCTGCCTACCGCCGAGCACATAGCGCGTGTCGTCGTGAACAACAACGATACCGCCAACGTTGATTTTGGTTTCAGTTTTAATGTAGTGACCACTACCCGCGGTGGTGACGCCACGGCCGACCCGGGTACGCCACCGGGTCAGCGTACAGTGCAGGGCTCGCTGTACCAGTTCATCACCAATGCCAATGCCGGGAGCGGCGCCAACGCGATGCGCTTTGTGCCGGCCGCACCAACAAACGCGAGTAGTGGCGGCCATAGCTGGTGGCAAATCCCGGTTACGGCAGCGCTGCCGCAGGTGCTGGACGTGACGACGACTATTGACGGGGCAGCGCTTGACGCAGCAGACGGCGTGACACCGGTCGATCCCAACACGGCGGCGATCGGCAGCGGTGCGGCGGTCGGCGTCAGCGGAACTTTCAATACACCGCAGCTCGATCCGGAGCTGGAACTGCGTGGTGACGGGGTGGTCAGCCTGGGACTGGATATACAGCCGGCCGCCGATGGCAGCAGCGTGCGCAATCTGGCGATCAATGCCTTTACCATCAATGCGGCGCGTCTCATTGGTACCACGGCCGACGCGCTGGATAGCGTGACGTTTGAAAATACGGTCCTGGGGGCATCGCCGGCGTCGTTTACCGATGTGCCGGCGCTGAACGTCGGGCGCGGTGTGTTCGGTCGCGACCTGACCAATTCGACCATTCGCAACAACCTGGTGGGCTGGTATGACTGGGGCCTGCAGGTGCAGTTCGACACTTTTGACAGCGTTATTGAAACCAACGAGATACGCGGCAGCACGACCTATGGCATCTACCTCGGTGGTGTGGCCGGTACCGGCCAGCAGCCGGCTCGGGTCACGATGCGCGGTAACCTGGTCGAGGAGAGCGGCAGCCAGGGTATCAACACCCAGCAGTCGCTGAACCAGTTGACCATCGATGAAAACACCGTGCGGCTGACCGGTGGTCATGCCGTGCGCGCGTACGGGGTACAGAACACTATCACCGGCAATATCATTGCCGATAACTCCGGTACCGGCTTGCTGGTGATTGGCGATAACCTGCCCGGTTACCCTGCGGCCAGCCAGAACCGTATTTCGCAAAACCGGTTCGGTAACAACACAGGTCTCGCCATCGACCTGGTGGCCAACGGCGTGAATGCCGACGGTATCACGCTCAATGACGACCTCGACGCCGACACGAGTGGCGCCAACGAGCTGCACAACTACCCGGTGATCGAATCAGCCATCCTGGCCGGCGGCAACCTGACGGTCACCGGATACGTGCGACCCGGTGTCGAAATCGAGTTTTACGAGGCAGTCGGTGCAGCCAACGACCAGAACGGCGGCGGCACGGCCCACGGTGAGGGAATCGACTACCTGTTCAGCGCGACGGAGGGCGCCGGTGCCGATACCGATGGCGCGACCGGTTCGTACGCTTCGGCGGACTACGGCAGCGACACGTCGGCAAACCGTTTTCGCTTTGTGGTGCCGGCGCCGGCCGGCCTGGCGCTGGGCGAGGAGCTTTCGGCTATTTCCATCGACACGACAAACGACACTTCAGAGTTCGGCCCCAACGTCACCGTCAACCCGCCTTACACCATCGTCAAGCGCGCATTCCTGCCCGACGGTACGCCGGTCGGCGATGGGTCCTCTCTGCCGGTCGGGGTGGGATTCAAATGGCTGCTGTATATAAACAACAATGATGGCGCCACCAGCGATGCCAGCATTCGCGATGTGCTCGATCCGCTGTTTGCTTACCAGGCAGGCTCACTGCAAGTCGATAACTCGGTTACCGCCTGTGCCGCTGCCGCCTGCACGCCGGCCGAGGAGAGCGCAATCTTTACGGCTGTCTCTGCAACCGCATTACTCACCGACGTCATCGATGGCGATGTAGCCAGTTTCAACGGGACCGACACTATCGACGCCGGCAACCAGAACGTCGCCAACGGCCAGCTCGACATTGCTGCCAACTCGGTGCTGGCGCTGATGTTCTCGGCCAAGGTGCAATAGCTAGCGCAGGCTTCGTAGCGCTTTTTTTGCCTGCTTGTGCTTCGGGTCTGCAGCGAGCGCGGATTCGTATGCTTCGCTTGCCTGCTTCTTATCGCCCTGGTGCTGGTAGATCGTGCCGAGCCGGTAGTGGCCCCATGCCAGCGACGGCTCGCCCGGTTTCGGCGCATGGCGTGCAACATAGGCTTCCAGCGCAGCCTGGCCTGCATCGAGAAACTCGCCGGAAACCGACGCGGTGCGGCCAACCTGGTAAAGAGTAGCCATGTCGTCCGGGGCTGACTGCAGGCGCTGCTCGTAGACTTGAATGGCGTCCACATAGCGCGTCTGTTCCGTTAGCGCGATGCCAAGCGCGAGGTACGCGTCGCGTTCATCCGGCTGCGCGGCGATGGCATCGCGGTATGCCTGCTCGGCACGCTGGTGATCACCATTGCCGGAGTAAACCGCGGCGTAGGCAAGATGACCGCGGGCAGCATCGAGCTGCGTTATGGCCGCTGCCTGTTGCCCGGCTTTTTCACTGCTGCCGCCGGCGATGCCCGGCGCCTGCAGGTAATAGGTCATCAGACCGAAGCGTGCGTCGATGTTGCTGCCATCGATTTCCACTGCGCGGATGAAAGCTTTGCGGATGCGCCCGGCCAGGCGCATCTGTTTCATCGGCCCGGCTTCCCCGGCCAGCGAGCCCAGTGCTTCACCCAGACGGCGATAGTGCTCCGCCACGCTGTCATCGAGCGTCACGGCACGCTCGAATGATTCAATCGCGTCGTCGTAGTGGCTTTGCGCCATCTGCGTAATACCCAGCTGGTAAAACGCAGCCGCGTTGCCCGGATGTGTCGCTGCCAGGTCGGCAAATACCTTGCCCGCCGCAACAACTTCGCCAGCCTCGTACAGCTCGATGCCGCGCGCCATGTCAGCCAGCACATTGCCAGCATGCAGGCTGAGCAGCAGGATAAAGATGATCGTGCGCATGGCTTGCCTCCGTGCACCCGATTCTAATATGTATCGCCACGCCGAACCTGAACGTCTGTTTTTTTGCGTGGGAGCGGCATCCTGCCGCGATTCTTTTCGGGCCGGGCTTGCGCGGGATTGATCGCGCCTGGAAGGCGCTCCTACGGGCAAGATGCGTAGGAGCGGCATCCTGCCGCGATTAACCGGCGACAAGGTCTCGTAGGAGCGGCATCCTGCCGCGATTCTTCAAGTTCGCCGTGTGGTTTATCGCGCCTGGAAGGCGCTCCTACGGGGTGCAAGCGCTCGCCGCAGCCTGTAGTAAAAAACTGCAGAATTGCCGGTTCAGGCACCCCCGACCTGTGTCTGCGCGTGATAGTCTCCGGCGCATCTCACGTAGGAGCGGCTGCAGGAGCGGCTTTAACCGCCAATGCTGAATATGAGGCGACGCTTTTTCATTGTCATGATTCTGCTGCTGGCAGCAACTGCCGCCAATGCCGCCTGGCATAGCGCGAC